>CAYYBI010000587.1:0-17352 GCA_964469835.1 uncultured Rhodospirillaceae bacterium | reverse complement strand
CCGGTCGATGATACGCAGCGTATGCTGCGTGACAGCGTGGTCGCCTTCCGGGAGCGGGAAGGCGGGTTGGATCGCGTGCGTACCGCACGCGCCCAACCGCCGGGCTTTCAGCGCGAGACCTGGCGCAAAATAGCGGATAATGGCTGGCTCGGTATTTTGGCCCCCGAAGCCTGTGGCGGTATGGACCTCGGCTTCGCCGAAGCCTGCGTGGTGCAGGAAGAGCTGGGCCGCGGCCTTGTGCCGGAACCGGTGGTGGCGGTCACCTTGGCGGCCCGGACGGTCCTGCGGGGCGACCGGGAGCCGGCGAAAGCGGCTCTGCTGGCGGATTTGGTGTCCGGCAAGACGATCGCCGCTCTGGCATGGCAGGAGGAGAACGCCTGCTACGATCCGGCGAAGATGGAAACGACCGCCGAGCAGACGACGCGGGGATACCGGCTCAACGGCGTGAAGCGGTTCGTACCAGCGGCGGATGGCGCAGATGTCTTCTTGGTGACGGCACAATCCCCAGCCGGGGCGATCCTGTGCCGCCTGCCGCGCGATGCTGCCGGGCTTCGCCTGGATAGGGACGCGACGATCGATGGCGGTGCCTATGGCAGCCTGACGATGACCGGTGTCGCGGTAGCGGAGGAAGACATCATTGCATCGCCTGCCGCCGCAGTGGCCGCAGTCGTGCGGGCGGTCGATGAGACGCGAATTCTGATTGCCGCCGAGTTGCTGGGCGTCATGGGGCAGGCGCTCGACGAGACCGTTGCCTTTGTAAAGCAACGCACTCAATTTGGGCGGCCTATCGGCAGTTTCCAGGTTTTGCAGCATCGGCTGGTCGATATGTGGACACAGGCCGAACTGTCGCGGGCCACGGTGCGTCGGGCTATCGCGGCGGTCGACCAATGCGGCGACATGCACGAGTGCGCCGTCGCGGCATCGGCGGCAAAGGCGCGGTGCAGCGATGCCGCTCTGCTGATCGGCCGACAGGGTATCCAGTTGTTCGGAGGGATGGGCTACACGGATGAGTGTGACATCGGTCTCTTCATGAAACGCGCGCTCCTGCTGTCCGCGTGGCTCGGCAACGCCGCGTTTCATCGCCGGCGTTTCGCCGAGCTGGCGCCCGAGGCGGCGGCCTGAAATAGCAAGGGGGAAGAGGATGTCCGAGACCCGCGACCTGAACCTGCTCGACGACGATAATTTCCGGGCCGAAATCCGGCATTGGATTGAGGAGAATTACCCGACAGAGTTGCGCTTTTTTCCCCGCCGGCCGCTCTTCGACGAATGCCGTGAGTGGTATATGCGGTTATCGGAACAGGGCTGGTTGTGTCCCCTCTGGCCACGCGAGCATGGCGGGATGGGCCTCGATCCCCGGAAATACATGATTTGGATCGAGGAGATCGAGCGGCATGGCGTGATACGGACCCCGGATCACGGCATCGTCATGGTTGGTCCACTGCTGATCAAATTCGGCAGCGACTGGCAGAAGGAACATTTCCTGCCGCGAATCATCGCCGGCGAGTATATTTGGTGTCAGGGCTATTCCGAACCCAATTCCGGGTCCGACCTCGCCAGCCTGCGAACGGAAGCGCTGCTTGATGGCGATCACTATGTGGTAAACGGCCAGAAGATATGGACCACTCTTGCCCACACCGCCAACTGGATATTCATGCTGGTGCGGACCGACAAGGACGCCCGCAAGCCGCAGGAAGGCATCAGCTTCCTGCTTTGCGATATGAAATCGCCCGGCGTTACCGTGCGAACGATTACCAATATCAAGGGTGAAGAGGAGTTCTGCGAGGTCTTCTTCGACGACGTTCGCGTACCTAAGGAAAATCTCGTCGGACGGCCCAATGACGGCTGGACCATGGCCAAGGCATTGCTCGGTTTTGAACGGGTGTTCATTGGTAACCCGCACCTGCCGGAACGTGCCTTGCAACGGCTCAAAATTCTGGGTGAACGGCTTGGCGTGTTCGAAGATCCCGCCTTTGTTGAACGCTACACCCGCCATCGGCTGGACGTGCACGATCTGAAGGCGGCCTTCGCTCATTATGTGGAGGTGATGCAGGCAGGCGGCGACATCGGACCGGACGTCTCCTATCTCAAGATTTGGGCGACCGAGACCTATCAGCGCATTACCGAGGAGATGGTCGAATTGTCAGGCGATTATGGTGCCTATCGTGAAGATCTGGTGCTTGGGAATGAAACGATCGATGTGATGAACCAGTTCCTCGAAGCGCGCCCATCGACCATTTACGGCGGCTCCAACGAAATCCAGCGCAATATTATCGCCAAACAGGTATTGCAGTTGCCCTGAAGCAAAACCGGCCGGGCTGTAGGATGCCCGGCCGGTCGAGTATCGTCTTCGTCTTAGTTTTTTGCCTTATGGAATGATCTCCCACGCACCGTCCGGCTGGCGGCAGGCGGTACCGTACGTTTCATCGACCTTGCCGCCGACCGTGACGGCCTGGCGGAATTCCCGGCAATAGCGTCCGCTGCTGCTGGTGCCTTCGCGGGTCGCGGTGACGTTCCCTTTCAATCCACCGTCGTTCCACCGTATGGACTGCCCGATAGGCGCACTGGTCGCGGTAATTTGCGCCGATTCATGCGCCCGCTGTTGGGCCGCCGTCATGTAGTCGAGCACGCCCAGGGTGATCGCGGTAAAGGCCAACCATTGGTAGGCGTTGTCGTCTCTGTGGTAGTGGCCATAGCCGCGGTAGCGGTGGCCGTAACGGCGATGCACCCATACCTTGCGATAGCGGCGGCGCGGCTCGACCACGACAATCTTCTTTACGGGCCGGCGGTGGCCGTAGCGTTTCGCATAATTTCGATGGGCATTCTTAGGCGCACGATATCGACGGTCGCGCCCTTTGTAATGCTGCCGATGTTCGACATACCGCCGATTCTTGGAACGGTATCGTTTCCCGGTGTTCTGCCGATGCTCGACATGCCGTCGGTTCTCGGAACGGTGCCGTTGCCTGGAGCGTTGTCTCGGCTCGACATGTCCCCGTTTTTCGGAGCGCTGCTGTCGCCCGGAACGCTGGCGCTGGTCGACTTTATGCAGTGCGAATTTGCCCAATTGCGCGCGGTATGCACCGCCACGGTGTTGCGCTTGCGCCGCGACGGACGTCACCACGTTTGCGGCCAGAGCGATGGCCATCGGCAACCAGATCGAACGCTTGCTTAGCAGGTTGATCATCGCAGTTACTCCTTTGGCTTGTTAAAGGCCCCTGCCGGAAAATATCGCTCGGGAAGCAATAGGCGATTCCGGCAGGGGTGGGGACGCGGGAGGGGGTTACTTCCGGCCCCGCCTTGAAAACAAGTCATCGATTGCGGACTTCTGCTTCTCATTCAACGTCGCATAGAATTCGTCGAATGCAGGTCGAACACGCTGTAGCGATGCAAGACGGCCGCTCAGGACCTTTTCCATGCGGGCCAGTTTTTGCGACGCCGTTTTCGGTCTTCCGGCGGACTTGAGTTCCTCACAGTCCTTCTGGATAGAGGCCTTTGCGGCCTTCATGGTCACGGTCAGGCTTTTCCAGGCTTGGTCCTGCACCGGTGAGAAGGTCATGAGCCCTTCGACAACGCCGGTCAGGCGATCGAAACGGCGGCCGTGACGAGCGCTGCAAACGCGTCCGAATCCTTTGCCGTGTCGGGCGTGTCGGGCGTGTCTTCCGCGCCAGTGGCGCTTTTGCATTTCACCGGAAGCATCTTCACCGGAAATGCCGGGTGCCGTGCCTGTTGCAGCCGGCGTGGCCGCATAAGATACAGCACCGAGGGTCAACAGCGCGGCGGAGGCGGCGCCAATCAGAAGGGTTTTGGTAGGGGTCATGTTGCTCTCCTCTATGACCAGCGTGACGCGGCGAAGCACCGCGAGTGAGGGCATGGTAAGCGATGCCTGTTGCTGCTTGATGTCGGCAATGCGGAGATTTGTAACGAATTGTAACGCCAGGCCGGGATGTTACGCTGTGTTACAAATTTTTCCAGCAGCCGCTGGCTAGCACTCTATAATCCCGCGCATGGCACGCGCGCCCCACATTCTCGTCGTCGACGACGACACCGAAATCCGCAGTCTGGTTACCCAGTTTCTCAAGAAGCACGGGTTTCGGGTGGAGTCCGCGAGCGACGGCGCGGCGATGATGACCTTGTTCGAATCCGGCCGATTCGACCTTGTCGTCTTGGATTTGATGCTGCCGGGAGAGGACGGCTTGTCACTCTGTCGGCGCTTGCGCGCGCAATCCGACGTGCCGATCATCATGTTGACGGCGATGGGAGAGCCGACCGACCGGATCGTTGGTCTCGAAATGGGCGCCGACGACTATTTGGCGAAACCATTCAACCCACGGGAGCTTCTTGCGCGGATCCGGGCGGTGATGCGTCGGACCGACGGCGACGGCGAAAAACTGCGTGATCCGGCGGACCGGGCGGAAACCATCATTTTCGAAGGTTGGCGGCTCGATCAGGCGAAACGCGAACTTCATTCGCCCGACGGCGTCTTGATGCCGCTGACCGCGGGGGAGTACGACCTGCTTGCGGTATTAGTGGAGAATCCGCAGCGGATACTGAACCGGGATCAATTGCTCGATTTAACGCGTGGCCGCGAGGCGGGACCGTTCGATCGCAGCATTGATGTCCAAATTAGCCGTTTGCGGCGCAAAATCGAGCCGGATGCCAAGAACCCCACGATAATTAAGACCGTGCGCGGCGGCGGCTACGTTCTATCCTGCGAGGTTACACGGGGATGAGGCGGCGTCGCCGGCTAGGTATAACTGGCCATGTTTCATTAATTGTGGTCGTCAGTGTTATTGTCACTCTGGCCGGCAGCGCGATCTTCTTCCTGTATGATCGAACGGAATCCGCAAAACGTTTTATCGCGGAATCCCGAGCGGAACGGATCGCGGCTCTGGTAAATTCCTTCGATCAGGCGTCGCCGTCCGACCGCCAATTGTTGCTCCGAACGATGAATACCCGCTGGATTCGGGCGCGCATATTCGACCGAAAACCGGCCCTTCGGCGGGATGTCCCGGCCGGCATACTCGATGTGACCCGATTGTTCGAGCGCCATTTGAAGACGCTATTGGATCGGCCGTTCGAGATCGGCATTTTGGATCGTTCGCCGCGCGGCGAGCGCCCACCGGCGAGATTGGATCAGCGGGACAGAAATGTGTTTGGCCGCCGCAAAGTGCCGGGATACCGGCTTGCCGTTGTATTGTCGCAGCCTGACGGCCGCTGGCTGGTGTTCCATGCCCCGGTTCGGCTTGCCCGCCTCGAGGGCTCCCGGCGGCTGATGTATTTGATTCTCGCTGCCGCTTCGCTGGTGCTGGCCGTAACAGTATGGGCGGTGCATCGCGTCACCCGGCCGCTGCGTCAATTCGCCGAGGCCGCGGACCGGCTTGGGGTGGATTTACGCGCGCCGCCAATGCTCGAGGACGGCGCTCGCGAGGTTCGTGCCGCGACGCGTGCGTTCAACCGTATGCAGGATCGGCTGCGCCGTCTGATCGATGACAGAACGCTGATGCTGGCGGCAATTTCGCATGATTTGCGCACCGTGTTGACCCGATTGCAGCTCCGCACCGAGTTCATTGATGACGCAACACAACGGGAAAAGGCAGTTGCTGATATCGGCGAAATGCAAACCATGCTTGAATCGACGTTATCTTTCGCTCGCGATGACACGATAGAAGAAACGCGCACCGAACTGGATCTGTCCGCGTTGATTCAAAGCTTATGTGACGATATGGCGGATAGCGGCCAAACGGTAAAATTCGAGGGGTTGCCGCATCTAACATACCGATGTCAGCCGGTCGCGCTGCGGCGGGCAATCGGGAATTTAATCGCCAATGCCGTGAAGTATGGTCGGGAGGCCACGGTCGGCGTGCGGCGGGACGACGACATGGTGATTATCGAGGTTGCAGACCTCGGCCCGGGGATTCCGGAGGCCATACGCGAACGTGTTTTCACGCCATTCTTCCGAGCCGAGGAATCACGCAATCGGGAAACCGGCGGAACGGGGTTGGGGCTCTCGGTCGCACGTAGCATTATCCGCCGCCATGGTGGCGATATTGCATTGCTGGACCGGGCCGGCGGCGGATTGCTGGCGCGAGTCAGCCTGCCATTTGTGACGGAATAGTTGAAATAGAAGGTTTTGAAGGACCCGTCGGTCGGGTCATCCGGTCTTGAAGCTGCGGAGCAGAAAGGCCGGGACATCGTCACCAAAGCCAACGGGCTTGGCTCCGCTCGACGGCGATTCCGTTGCCGGAGCAGCCGTCCGCGGTGTGCGCTCTCGTTGCCGATCATTCGGCTCGCGCTTCTTGCCGGATTTCGGCGGCCTGTTTCCCCGTTTCGCGGCGGGTTCTCTGCCGGATGGACGTTCTGCTTCGCCGTTCTCGCTGCGTTTGTCGCGTGCGGGTTCGACCGTTTCGACCTTCGGTTCGGCAAATCCGCCCAAATCGAGACGAGGGATGTCCTTTCCCGTCAGCCGTTTGATTGCGCCTAGATACCGGCTGTCTTCGGGCGTCGCGATGGTTATCGCCTTGCCCTTGCGTCCGGCGCGTCCGGTTCGGCCGATGCGGTGGACGTAGTCTTCTGCGCTTGTCGGTACGTCGAAATTGAAGACATGGCTCATCGCCTGAATATCGAGTCCGCGCGCGGCAACGTCGGAGCAAACCAAGAATTTGACCTTGCCCGCCTTGAAGGATTCGAGCGTATCCATCCGGCTGAATTGATCCATGTCGCCATGCAGCGCGCCGGCATCGAAGCCGTGGCGCCTAAGTGAGCGGTGCAACACACCGATATCCCGCTTGCGATTGCAGAAGATCAAGGCGTTCGCGACGTTGTCGTGGGCGAGGAAGTTCCGCAGAACGTTTCGCTTTTCCTTCGCGTCGACGATGATAAGCCCCTGTTGCACCGTTTCCGCGGTCGTCGCCGGCGGGCTTACGCTGATTTCCTTGGGATTCATCAGGAATTTGTCGGCGAGGCGGCGAATTTCCTTCGGCATGGTGGCCGAAAACATCAGTGTCTGCCGCAGTTTCGGCATTAACTTGACGATACGCTCGACGTCCGGAATGAAGCCCATATCGAGCATTCGGTCGGCTTCGTCGATGACGACGATCTTCACATCGCTGAGCAGCACCTTGCCGCGCTCAAAATGGTCGAGCAAGCGGCCGGGCGTCGCGATCAGGACATCGACGCCGCGATCGAGCTTGCGTTCCTGATCGTCGAAGGAAACGCCACCGATCAGCAATGCCATCGAGAGTTTCTGATACTTGCCATAGACCTCGAAATTTTCGGAAACCTGGGCGGCCAATTCGCGCGTCGGCTCCAGAATGAGCGATCGCGGCATGCGTGCCCGCGCCCGGCCTTCGGCGAGGATATCCAGCATAGGCAGCACAAAGGATGCGGTCTTGCCGGTTCCGGTTTGCGCACAGCCCAGCATGTCTCGATTCATCAGGACATAGGGGATCGCCTGCTCCTGAATCGGTGTGGGCTGTTCGTAACCTGCGTCGCCGATGGCGCGCAAAAGATTATCTGTTAGGCCGAGGTCTGCGAAACTCATGGGTTTCGTTGTTATCGCGTCCAAGTTCTTAAGGGACGGTAAAAGGTTGAAGGCATAGTGATGATTGACGGCGGTCTGTCAACGATACATTTGGGTACCCATTAAAGGGGGTATTCTCGACCGGATCGGACCGCGTTGCGTATATTTGGCGCCACGGGTACCGTGGCGTTTCATTTCAGGTAGGGCGGCATCGCATGCTGATCAAGGCCTCCGAAAGCTGTTTATTTGTTGTAGACGTGCAATCACGGCTGTTGCCGGTGATGTACGATCCCGATCGCCTAGTGCACAATTGCCGGGTTCTGTTGCAGGCCGCCCGGCGTCTAGAAATTCCGATCCTGGCGTGCGAGCAGTATCCACAGGGTATTGGTGCAACCGACGAGGCGTTGGCCGATCTTATTCCCACCAGCAGTGTGGCGGAAAAGATACATTTTTCAGGCTATGCGGAACCCGCATTGCGGGACCGGATCGATCGTGCCGAGTGCCGGCAATTCGTGCTGTCTGGTATAGAGGCGCATGTTTGCGTTCTGCAGACTGCGCTCGATTTGGCGGAGGCGGGATATGAGACCTTCGTGGTCGCGGACGCCACATCCAGCCGTGCGAAAGCGGATTATAAAGCAGCGCTGCGGCGACTGCGTGATTTTGGCGTCACGATCGTCACGACGGAGATGGTCGTGTTCGAATGGCTGCACAGGGCGGACACTCCAGTCTTCAAGGAAATCCTGCAGCTCATCAAATGACCGAAAGAATTCCTCTGGTGCTGGTGCCCGGTTTGCTCTGCGATGCGGCGCTGTGGCGGCATCAAGCAAAGCATCTTGCCGATATCGCCGACATATCGGTGGGTGAAACAACCCTGGATGAGACAATGCCCGCGATGGCGCGTCGGGTGCTTGAACACGCGCCGCCGTCTTTCGCGCTCGCGGGCCTTTCCATGGGAGGATATATCTGTCTCGAAATCATGCGTCAGGCGCCCGGACGGGTACGAAGGTTGGCGCTGCTTGATACGGCGGCAATCGCCGATGACGCTGCCAGGCGGAAGCAGCGGCAGGATCTCATCACCTTGGCCGAAACGGGAAAATTCAAGGGCGTTACGCCCCGGCTGCTCCCTTTGCTCATTCATCCCGAGCGCCTGGCGGACGATCCGCTGACCGGGGCCGTTGTGGCGATGGCGGGACGGGTTGGGAAGGCCGCGTTTCTACGGCAGCAACGGGCGATCCTTAGCCGTATCGATAGCCGTCAGGGCCTTCGGGCCATCGACGCACCGACCTTGGTGCTGTGCGGGCGTCAGGATGCCCTGACGCCTGTGGCGCGGCACGCGGAGATGGCGTCGGCAATTCACGGCGCCCGTCTCGGTGTCATAGAGGATTGCGGCCATTTGTCGACCATGGAACGGCCGGAGGCGACCACCGCCCTGATGCGTGACTGGCTGCTGCGGAATTGATGATCGCCGCGGTCGTGCGTACGGCTCTGGCGCCCCCTGGCGGTCATCCCGTAAGGTGGTCTTGAATTCCGTTCTTCCGCCAGGAGCACAGCGATGCCGCAATTCGATATGACAGGAAAACAACCGGAGCTTCGACCGGTCTCCGGAATGCGAATTGCGACGGCGGAATCGGGCGTCGGCTACGACAACCGGCCTGATTTGCTGATGGCGTCATTCGACCCTGGAACCACGGTTGCCGGTGTGGTTACCACCTCTTCCACGGCGGCAGCACCAGCGCGCTGGACGCGTGCGAGGCTTGCGCGCGGCGATGAGCCGCGTGGACTCGTTGTGAATGCAGGAAACGCCAATTGTTTTACCGGTGTAGCCGGGACGCGGGCGGTCGAGGAAACGGCCGTGCTGGCGGCGGGATTGCTCAAATGCCGGGTGCAGGAAATCTATATCGCGTCCACCGGAACGATCGGTGTGCCGTTGGAGACGACGCGGCTCGGCGCCGGCATAAGATCGGCGCATGCCGCTCTGCATGAAGCCAACTGGGTTGCGGCGTCACGGGCGATCATGACGACGGACGCGTTTCCGAAATCGGCCTCGGCGACGGTGCCGATCGGCGGGTCTTCGGTGACCTTGCAGGGGATCACGAAGGGCTCCTCGATGATCAGCCCAAACATGGCGACGACGCTCAGCTTTTTGTTCACCGATGCACGGATCCCGGCGCCAGTGATGACCGCGGCTCTGCGCGAGGCGGCCGACAACAGCTATAATATGCTGAGTGTCGACAACTCCCAATCAACGAACGATACGATCCTGCTGTTTGCGACGGGAACTGCAGAGGGACAGCCGGACATCGGCAATATCGGCGATCAACCCTTTCAGCTCTTTCGCGCCGCCCTGCAATCTCAACTGCGGGACCTGTCACAGCAAATCCTGAACGATGCGCAAAAAGACGGCATCAAGATCGAGGTGGCGGTGCGTGGCGCGGAAAGCGAGCAGGCGGCGCGGCGGATCGCACGGTGCGTCGTGAATTCCTATCAGGTCCGCAGCCTGGCGTTGCGCGGTACCAATTTCAGGCTGGGCCCGGTGATCGCGGCCGTCGGCATGGCGGGCGAGGCGGTCGATGTCGACCGGCTCACGCTGAAGGTCGGCGGCGAAATCCGCGCGCGCGAAGGAGCCTTCGTTGGCGATGCATCGGTGCCGCGGAGTTTCTGCATTCACGAGGGAACGCTCAGCCTCTCGGTCGATGTGGGTGTCGGCGAGGCCTCGGCGATCGCCTATGGGGTGACTCACCATGATCTGGTTTGACGCGATTGGAAAAAGCATGAGATCAGGTGTGTCGAGAGCGCTGGGACGCCGAATGATTTGGCGGCGGTTTCATCTGGCGATTGGATTTCTGTTGTGCTGCGCCGTGCCGGCGGGAGCAAACGGACTAGCGGTAGATGTCGAGCTTGCCTTCGTAGTGGACGCTTCGGGCAGTATCGATGAAGCGGAGACACGCTTGCAGCGCCAAGGATACAGGGGCGCCCTGATCAACAGGCGTGTACTTGATGCGATCACCGGCGGTTTGCATGGCGCGATCGCGGTAGCCTATATCGAATTCGCGGCGGATGGCTGCGAGCGCTTGTCGGTACCGTGGACCCGCGTCGCCAACCCAAAGGATGCGGCATCCTTTGGGAGTGCGATTCTCGCGCAGCCGCTGATGGATTGTCAGGGCGGCAACGCGGTGGGGGACGCCCTGTATTTTGCCGCGTCGTCGATCGAGAGCAACGCCTTCAAGGGAGCGCGGCGCGTGATCGATATTTCCGGCGACGGCCCGAATACCACCGGCAGCCCGGTGCGGTTTGTGCGCGATCAGATCGTGGCGCGGGGAATCGTCATCAACGCATTGGCGATAGAACGGCCGCTTATGCCGGAACTGCCGGAATATTTCCGCGAGGCGGTGACTGGCGGTCCGGCCTCCTTCGTTATAAAGGCCGAAAATCGCACTGCCTTCGCCGCGGCGATTTTGAAGAAAATGATCCTGGAAATCGTGGGCGGGCCCGGTGGGCCGGAAGTTGCCGTCCGCTAGGCCGTTGGGCCGGTATTCCAAATCGCCGCAGGCGGCCTGCAGCCTGCCTTATTCATGGCTGTTAGCTTAAATTCAATATTTTGTTAACGACTCCGGTAACACTCTGTGACCGGGCGCGATGCGCGCCGATTGGTCCTGCCGGAGTATCTCAATCATGCGGCTATTGCCGTCGCTGATAGCAGCGTTTCTATCCGTAACGGTCGCACAAGTGGGCTTGTCGGCGCCAACGCCGCAGGTACCGCCGGATATCCGGTGGCTCCGGGGCGGAGACGCGCCGGAATGGGCAGTCGCGGCCATAGGACGCGTTTTCCCGCGGAGCGTTGCCGGCATCCTGAAAAACGAGGCAATCATCGGCATCGCCGGACTCGGCGGACCGCGTGAAAATCCGGCACTCGTAGTCATTTGGACCGGCAAGGGCCGGTGTAACATAAAGGGATGCGCCGTCGAGATTATCGGCCATCGCCGGGGCCGATACCAATTCTTGGGCTCCGCGTTGCGCGGCGAGCGGGAAATCGTATCGCTGGGTACTATCGGCGCGTCCGGCTGGCGGGATCTGCTCGTGGGCGGGCGGCGGCTGAGCTGGAACGGCACCGGATACGAAAAGGCTGGCACGAACCGAACGCGCACGCCGGACCGGCAAAAATCCCAGCTCTTTGCCTTGACCAAGCGGGGAGACATTCCGCGTCTCCGCAAGCTCTTGCGGCGCGGCATCGATCCCGACCTGCGCGACAAGAACCTCCTGACGCCGCTCATGTTGACCGTAGCGTCGGGCCGCAAGCAAGTTGCGAGCCTGCTTATCACCGCCGGTGCCCGGGTCGATGCCCGCGCCGTCGGCGATGTCACCCCCTTGCATGCCGCGGCGGTCAATGGGCAGGTCGACATGGCGGCGATGCTGATCGCCAACGGCGCCGACACGGCAGTTCGAACGGTCTACCGCGAGACGCCGCTGCACTGGGCGGTATCGGGCGACGTCCGGCTGATCCCACTGCTGGCCGCCAATGGAGTCGCGGTCGACGCGCTTGACCGCAACGGCCGTACCGCCCTGCATCTGGCTGCGATGAAGGGCAATCGCGACGGCGCGATCGCCTTGTTGGGAGAGGGCGCCGATCGTAATTTACGTGATAATAATAACGAATCTCCGGCGGAACTCGCCGCGCGGCACGAACACTGGGAACTGGTGACGCTATTTCGCGACGGCGATTTTTCGACCCGCCCGCTGAGCGGCAACGTCAACGCCCGACCTTTGTTGTCCAATCGAGAAACGCAGAGCTTGAGCCGGCATTTGGCCAATGCCTGGCGGCGCAACCGTGTTTGGAGCTACCGCAAAGCCGTCAACGATATCGGCGTCAGGAGTAAGGAGGCGGCGTTTGCAAAAGCGCTGCTGCGGACCGCCGAGACGGTTCGCCGGGATGATTTGCGCGGCGCGCGCGGATATGTCGGGCGGCTCGTCCGTATCGATCGGGCCGGGGACCGGCTGGTTATTGCCTTTGACAACCCGGTACAGCTTCCCGGACGGCAGCTTTCCGACGCCTCGATTGGTCCGATTTCCGAGCAGGCGTATTTCCCGAAGCCGTTGATCGAAGGGGGCCGTGTTGAGCTCTATGGCGGACTCCGGCGCTCAGGCGCGAATAAGGGGCAATGGCTCACCGTGCATGTCCGCATGATGGATTGACCGCACATTCGCCGATGGCACGTCCTAATGGGGCATCATCGAGCCGCCGTTGAGCTGGATCGTCTGGCCGGTGATGAAACGCGAATAGGGCCCTACCAGGAAGCGAATCAGGTCGGCCATATCCTGTGGCACGCCGCGCCGGCCCATCGGGATATTCGGGGTCGCGCGCCGCGCCGTGGGCTCGCCGCTGCTGCCAGCACGTTCCGTATCGAATGGCCCGACCACGGCGATATTCGCGGTGACGCCATGCGGCCCGAGGTCTTTCGCAATGCCCCGGATCATGCCGGCCATGCCGTCCTTGACCGCCGAGCGATGCGCGCCGCCGTCGCCGGCCGAATAGGAGTTCAGGCCGTGAATGCCGACGATGGAGCCGCTGCCGCGCTTTACGATGTGGGGCGTGCACGCCATTGAGATTCGGAACGCGCCATCCAGCGCCACCGCCCGCAGGCGTTCCCAATCCTCAAACGTCAATTCGGTGAAGTTACGTTTGTTCCGGACCGCCGCGTTGTTGATCAGAATATCGATTCCGCCGTGTTCGGACACGGTCTGGTCGACAAGGCGCTGCACATCGGCCGGATCGGTGATATCCGCCTTTACCGCAATCGCTTGCCCGCCGGCGTTTCGAATGCCTTCCGCCACCTCCTCGCAGAGGTCGCCGGCGCTGACCGCGTTGATCGTGACCGCTGCGCCGGCGCGCGCCAGTTCCTCGGCCACGCTGCGGCCGATATTTCGCGCGCTGCCGGTGATGATTGCAACCTTGCCTTCCAATTCCCGGTTCCGGTCCGTCATGGTCGATGCTCCCTGTATCTTGAGTTCGGTAAAGCCTACAATACGGCTTGTGGCTTGGCACGCGAAGCACCCTTGCCTTTCGGAGCGGTTGGGTCATCTAATAATGAGATAGCGGGAAGGGATAAGCCCATGTTGCGTCTTGTCGTGTTGGTTGCCGCGCTCATTGCGATTTTCGTCTATGTGGCATTCCCGGCTGCCCTCTTTTGGGCCGCTATTCCGGGCCTGTTGCTTTTTACGTGGTTGTTTGAGGCGGGCCGCCGCGGCCGCCGGTTACTGGCGAAACGCAAGAAGTACGACGCGATGGATGAAGCATCGCGTCTTGCGGCCGGCATGATCATCTTTCACGGAGTTTGGTTGGGGCTTACCTCGGGTCAAGCCGGCGCCGAGCCAATGTCGGGTGAGGGCATGGTCAACGTCGATCCGGGTTTCTCGGGGTTCGATGGCGATATGGGCGGCGGTGGTGACGGCGGCGGCGGCGGCGGCGGCGGGTTCTAAAGACACATTGTGATGCCGTTTCATCGGTTGGTATTGTTCGATCGGTTTGGGCGTTATGGTTAACAAGTATCTGTAAATATTCAATTAATTTTTAATAGAGCTCTTGTATTTTTGGATTTTCTGCTTACCTGATTTCATGACCGACGGCTTGGAGAAGGGATGCGACGATGACCCGCCTTATCCTGTTATTCGGCTTGCTTATCGTGACCGCCGCGACGTTCGCGCATGAACCGATGCCCGGCGTCTTGTACTGGTCGGCGGTGCCGTTGCTTCTCACGGGCGGCTTGTTGGTTGAGATCTTTTATCGCGGTCGGCGGAATCAGCGAAAAGACGCTGGCGTTGCCACTGCGGCCATAGGCGGCGCTTTCAACGAATCCGGCGATATGCTGGATTATGTGTGGGACGGATTTCGCGACGATCCCGACGAGCGTAAACCGAACAATCCCGATGGTACCTTGGAGACCGATATAGAGCCGTTGCCCATCGAAAGCGATTTCGATGATTCAGCCGCGGGTACGGTCGTCGGCGGCGCTAGCGCACACGACTAGGGAACACCCGCGATCGCCGGATCGCTCGATTCCCGTTCGGTAATTTGCACAGTCGACCGCTTATTTGGTCTACTCCGGGCATGAAACTTTCCCTTTCCGTTCGTAACGCCGAATCGCCGAAACGCAAGGATGTGGCCGCGGTGCCAATAGACGTGCTCGCGCCCCGGGCGGCGGTGCTTGGCTTCGACGGTCTGTCGATGCGGGCTTCCGTGGTGTCGGTGGACTCACCTGCGGACCGCGTCGCCGAGGTGAAGCGCTTGCTCGATCAGCACGGTCTTGCGGTATCCTTGGTGACCGGCGATGTCGCGCTGGCGGCCAATACTGCCGACGCCACAACGGCGCTGCTAAATATTACGCCCTATCTCGACCTGGCGGAGGCCATGGGTAGCCGGCTGATCCGGGTCATGGCGCATGATGCCGAGGATATCGGGCGCATGCGCCGTGCCGCCGACATGGCCGCCGAGCGTGGCCTTGCAATCGCCCACCAAACCCATTGGGGCACGCTGTGTGAAACCGTGGATCAGGCGCTCGAAGTCGTTGCCGACGTCGGCCGCGACAATTTCGGCGTGACCTTCGATCCCGCGAATATTATGGCGTGCGGCGGCGACTATGGGCCGGATGCGGTGGGCCGGCTGGCGCCGCACCTGTTCAACGTGTTTTTCCAGAATGTGCGTCTTGATCCGGGATCGCCGATAATTTTCCCGTCGCGGCTTAACGGCGCTGTGGGAGTCCGCTATGTCGCTTTGGACGATCCCGGCGGGGTCGATGTCTTGCCGATTATCGAGACGCTGCGCGCGGTTGGATACGACGGCTGGTTTACGGTGCATCAGCCCTTGCGGGATGGCCAATCCGTCGACGACGCGATGGAGGAGGCGGCCGGCTTCTTCCGGCCGTTGATTGTCTAGTCCCAATGAGCCGGTAACTGAGACAATGCGGCACGGCCCTCCTACTTCGACAAACTCAGCATGAGGGCCTCACCCTGAGCTTGTCGAAGGGCGGGGCCCGGCTCCGTTCGTTTGCCAACAGGTGCATATTTTGCCCTAATTGGCGGGACTCCGGGCGCTTGCGCGTTTGGCCCGGTTGATCGTGGCCACACCGGTCAGGATGAGGACCACCCCTGCGGCGGTGGACCAGCCAACGGATTCGCCAAGGAACACCACCCCGACAAAGACGCTGATCGCCACGCGGAGGTAGCTGTTGGCAGACAGGCCCATCGAGCCCAGCGTGCGAATCAACCGGAAATACAGGATCAGCGCCAGGGCGGTGCTGAACGCGGCCAGGACGAAAAGCGCCGACAGCGACGCGGCGGAGGGCGACAAGGACCACGGCCGGTCAAAGACAAGGCTTAACGGCACCAGCACAACGGCCGCCCAGGCCATCGTCCCGGCGCCGGTGACCGCCGGCGGCACTGCGTTGAAGCGGCGGCCGTAGATGGCGGCGAAGCCGTAGCATAGGCTGGCGGCCGTCACGGCAAGCTGCGCCAGGGCGCTCTGACCCAGGCCCGCCAAGGCGTCGACCCCGATCATCAGCGCGACGCCGCCAATGCCTGCGGCAACGCCAAGCAGGCTGGCTACGGTAATCGGCTCGTGCCGGGTCCAGAGATAGGTAATCAGGAGCACGAAAATCGGCGGTGTGGCGTTGAGAATGCCCGCGAGACCGCTGTCGATATACACCAGGCTCCAGGCAATCAGCGTGAAGGGAAGAATGCTGTTCAACAGGGCCTGTATCAGCAGGGCGGGCCAGTGTCCGCGCACGGCATCCAGGCGGTGCCCCTGGGCCTTTGCCACGGCAAGCAGGATCAGGCCCGCGAGAATCGCCCGTATCGCGATGGTGGTGAGCGGCGGCACGGTTTCCACCGCGATCTTGATGAAGGCATAGGAGCTGCCCCACAGCACCGCCAGGAGGACGAGCAGGGCATAGTCCAGGGTACCGGGATTTCCGGATTTCAGGTTGGCCGCCTGGGGTGGCAAGGCTTTGTCGATCGGCGTCATGGCAAGCTCCCGGCTGGATGTGCCGCAGCACTATTCCGCGGAAGATACGCATTGTGACGCTTCGATGGTTCGGTCGACACCGAACTGCGGGAGGAGCCTTGGCCGCAACAGCGGCAGTATGCCGTCGACTTGACCGGAGCTAGACGTCCAGATCGCGCACGAACTGCGCGTTTTCCTGAATGTACTTGAAACGCTTCTCCGGTTTGCGGCCCATCAGGCTCTCGACCAGTTGAGCGGTCTCGCGGGTTTCATTCTTTTCCGATTGTTCGGGCAGCTTGACTTGCAGCAGTGTTCGCGTATCGGGATTCATCGTCGTTTCGCGCAATTGCGCCGGTGGCATTTCACCAAGCCCCTTGAAGCGGCTGACGTCGATCTTGGTCTTACCCTTGAAAACCGTCTTTTCAATTTCGTCCTTGTGGGCGTCGTCGCGGGCATAAAGACTGGTGGTGCCCTGGGTGAGCCGGTAGAGCGGTGGAACGGCAAGGAAAAGGTGGCCGCTTTCAATAAGCTGCGGGATTTCCTTGAAAAAGAACGTCATCAACAGGGAGGCGATGTGCGCCCCGTCGACGTCGGCGTCGGTCATGATGATGATCTTTTCATAGCGGAGCGCCGAAACGTCGAACGCACTGTTCGTGCCACAGCCGATGGCCTCGATGAGGTCGTGCAATTCCTGGTTCGAGCGCTTCTTGTCGGCGGACGCACTGGCAACATTGAGGATTTTGCCCTTGAGCGGCAGCACCGCCTGGGTTTCCCGATTTCGCGCCTGTTTGGCCGAGCCGCCGGCGGAATCCCCTTCCACCAGAAACAGCTCCGTGCCTTCGGA
>CAYYBI010000586.1:0-6532 GCA_964469835.1 uncultured Rhodospirillaceae bacterium | reverse complement strand
GCACTGGCCCGCCTAGCCGACGAAAAGGCCAAGATCGAGGCCGAGCGGCAAGACGAGGAGGCGACCCGCCAGGAAGCGACCGACGCTTTCGAACAGGCGTGCGGCGAATTGACGGAACGCGAAAATGCATTGACCGCGCTAACCGAACGGCTGGCCATGGCCGAAGCGCGCCGTGTCGCACTGACACGCCAGCACGACGAAGTGCAACAGCGGCTCGGCCGGTTGCGCAACCGGAGCGATGAAATTGGCGCGGAACGCGAAAAAATAACCGCCGAAATGCAGCAGCAAGCGGCGCTGCAAATCGCCGAGAAAGACGTGCAAGACGCCGAGGCGGCGGTTGAATCGGCCCGCCGGGACCTCGACGCGGCGGACGATGCGCGCACGACGGCGACGCAGGCGGAATCGGCAGGGCGCGCGGCCGCGCAAACCGCCGAGTCCGCCCAAGCCAAACTGACCGCAGAAATCGCCGCGATCGAAGCGGTTCTGGAAACCGGATCGGCGGACCTCTTCCCGCCCCTGATGGACGCGCTCGAGGTCGAGCCCGGATATGAAAAAGCGCTCGCCGCCGCGCTCGGTGAAGACTTGGTTGCACCGATCGATACGGCGGCGGAAGTTCACTGGGCGGCTTTGTCTCCAATAGTCGCCGCCCCGGGCTTTCCGGTTGCCGCCACGCCGCTGTCGCAATTCGTCAAGGCACCTTCGGTGCTGGCCCGCCGGCTGACCGCGACCGGCGTTATCGAAGACTCGTCCCTTGCGCCCGATCAACGCGACCGCCTGGCGCCCGGCCAGCGGCTGGTCTCCAAAGACGGCGCGCTGTGGCGCTGGGACGGCTTCACGATCCGCCCCGGCGCACCCACGGCGGCAGCCAAACGGCTACAGCAACGCAATCGGCTCGCCGAGCTTCGCGGCCAGTTGCAATCGGCAACCGCCAAGGTCACCGCCGCGCAGGACCGCGCGGAATCGCTGAAAGCCGCGGTCGCACGCGCGACGGAGGCGGAGTGGGCCGCTCGAACCGCGCTCGAGTCGAGCTACGGAAAACTCAACGCCGCACGCGAGAAATTGGCGGAGTCATCCAGCACGATTGCCAAGACACAATCGCGAGCCTCCGCGCTTTCGGACAGCGC
The DNA here is from genome assembly GCA_964469835.1 of uncultured Rhodospirillaceae bacterium. Taxonomy (GTDB): domain Bacteria; phylum Pseudomonadota; class Alphaproteobacteria; order UBA8366; family UBA8366; genus JAOTYV01. The sequence continues at coordinate 5,408 of CAYYBI010000586.1, read as the reverse complement.
CGCCGAAGTCCTGACCGATTTGTCGGAAGCCGAGGAAGCGCTTTCCAACATCGAATCAGATCTCGCGGCGATGGAGGATACCGATTCGGTCCGGGCGGAAATCGATGCACTTCGCGCCGCTGTTACCGAATGGCGTGCCACCGTCGCGGACCGGCAGAGCGCCCACAACCAACTTCACCAGCAGGCGGCGGAACGCGATCGCCGGTTGGCAGCCATCGACCAGGAAAGCCGCTCCTGGCAGGATCGGGCGAACGGTGCGGAAGCCCGAATCGATAGTCTGTCCGAGCGTCAAAAAACTGCCGCCGAACGCCAAACCCGCCTGACCGAACGCCCGGAACAAATCGAAGAACAACGGAAGCGCCTGCTCGACGCAATTCAGACAGCGGAAACGGGGCGGCAATCGGCGGCGGATGCATTGGCGGTCGGCGAATCCACCTTGGCCGAAGCCGACAAGGCGCTGCGCGGAGCCAACGTGGTGCTGGCGGAAGCGCGCGAGTCGCGTATTCGCTGCGAGGCCCGCGTCGAGCAGGCCGAGGTCGAATGCAACACCGTCGCGAGCAGGGTCGCCGAAAAGCTCAACTGCAAACCGGACGAAGCCCTAAAATCCGCCGGCATCGAGTCGGAGGAAGGATTGCCGGAACCCAACGAAGTGGAAGACAAGATCGAACGGCTGACCCGCCAACGCGACGCGATGGGACCGGTCAATCTGCGCGCGGAAACCGAGCTTGCCGAGCTTGAGGAACAGATCAATTCCATGCGGACCGAGCGGGAAGACCTGCTGGCCGCCATCGCCCGCCTCAGACGCGGCATTTCGTCGCTCAACCGCGAGGGCCGGGAGCGCCTGCTGGCCGCCTTTGAGACGGTCAATGGACATTTCGAAAAACTGTTCGAGCGCCTGTTCGGTGGCGGCCGCGCCCATCTTACGCTGACGGAAGCCGACGATCCGCTGGAAGCCGGACTCGAAATCATGGCCAGCCCGCCGGGCAAGAAAACGCAGATCATGTCGCTCCTGTCCGGCGGCGAGCAAGCGTTGACGGCCATCGCCCTGTTGTTTGCGGTATTCCTTACCAATCCCGCACCAATCTGCGTGCTAGACGAGGTCGACGCCCCGCTCGACGACGCCAATGTGGACCGATTCTGTACGCTGCTGGATGAGATCGCGCATTCCGGCATCACGCGTTTCCTTTGCGTTACCCATCACCGAATGACGATGGCGCGCATGGATCGCCTGTTCGGAGTCACCATGGGCGAACGCGGCGTGAGCCAGTTGGTGTCCGTCGATCTGCGGCGCGCCGTGCAGTTGCGCGACTCTGCCTGAGGCGCGCCACGCCCAACCAGCAAAAGCCACGTAAATCCGAGCATTTTCGTCGTTTCGCGGCGCACCATTCCGCCTTGACAGGCACAACACCGCTCACTATCGTGCGCGCGATTTCGGGCGCGAGGATTGTCAATCGATTCGGCGATCTATCGCATCACGGGCGCCAAGCGCATGGCCGGGGTATGAACGACCGTAAACCACCGCCACCTCTGGACGACCTTGATGCGAAGCTTCGGAAAGCCAAGGCGCAACGCCAAAATCCGCAGGAGATGCCAGACCAGGCGTCGATCGGAGCGGGCCTCGGTTTCGCGTTGCGGGTGGGAATAGAACTGGTCGCCGCGTTGGCGGTCGGAGTCGGCATTGGGTGGCTGCTCGACTACTGGTTGGAGACCTCGCCATTGATGCTTGTCGTGTTTTTCTTCCTGGGAAGCGCGGCGGGATTTGTGAATGTCTATCGTGCGGTAAGCGGATACGGCTACGCCGCCGGATACAAGTCGAGCGACGACGAACCGACAACGTCAGCGTCATCGCAAGAAGAGCCGCCTTCGCAAGACGGCAAGGGGAGCGGGTAAGGGCACACGATGGCAGAGGCAGGCAGCGGCCGCAGTCCGCTCGAACAATTCCACATCAAGGAAATCATTCCGCTGAACCTCGGCGGCGTCGATGTGTCCTACACCAATTCCGCCCTGGCGATGACGGCCGCGGTCGTGCTGATTTCCTGTTTTCTCATTTTCAGCATGCGCCGCGGCGCCCTGGTGCCCGGCCGCTGGCAGGTCGTGGCGGAGCTTTGCTACGAGTTCATTGCCAACATGATTCGCGACAATGTGGGGCAGGAAGGGCGACGATATTTTCCCTTCATCTTCGCCCTGTTCATGTTCATTTTTGTCGGCAATCTGATCGGCATGATCCCCTACAGCTTCACCTACACCAGCCATTTAGTTGTCACTTTCGGCATGGCCGCGACCGTGTTCATCGGGGTGACGATCGTCGGCTTCGTAAAGCATGGGGTAAAATTCCTCGGCTTTTTCTTGCCGCACGGCGTCCCTTGGTTCCTGGTATGGCTGATCATCCCGATCGAGATTCTCTCCTACCTGTCGCGGCCCGTGAGCCTCTCACTACGCCTGTTCGCCAACATGACGGCCGGCCACACCATGATGAAGGTATTTGCCGGTTTCCATTTTTTCGTGCTGGGCGCGGCCGGATTGGCGCCGCTGGCCATGGTCGTTGCGCTGACCGGTCTGGAAATCGTCATCGCCTTTTTGCAAGCCTATGTGTTCGCCATCCTTACCTGCGTCTACCTAAACGACGCGTTAAACCCACACTAGGCCACGATCGCATTCCATCACCTCAATTCTAACCTCGCGTTACGAACACTCTGGAAAGGACAAGAACATGGAAGTAGCAGCCGCAAAATTGATCGGCGCAGGCTTGGCTGTTATCGGCCTCGGCGGCGTCGGCGCCGGTATCGGCAACATTTTCTCTTCAATGATTGCGTCGGGTGCACGCAATCCCGGCGCGATCCCGCGCGTACAGCTCTTCATGTGGATTGGCTTCGCGCTGGTCGAGGCGATCGCACTATACGCGTTGCTGATCTCGTTCCTGATCTTGTTCGGCTAAGCCAAAGAAACGCCGAACCGGCACAGGGGGGCCAGAAATGCCTCAACTCGATCCATCGACATTCACGACGCAACTGTTTTGGCTGTTCGTCGCCTTCACGGTGCTGTTTCTGATCGTCTGGAAAGTCGCGCTGCCGCGCATTACCGATGTGCGTGAGGTGCGGCAAAATCGCATCGACGACGATCTGGACAAGGCGTCAGAGATGAAGGCCGAAGCCGATTCGGTGCTTGAAGCCTATGAACAGGCCCTGGCCGCAGCCACGAACGAGGCGCAGGAGCTGCAGCGTCAGGCCGCCGCCGAGTTCGCCGGGGAGCGGACAAGGCTTCAGGAAGAACTCGCACAGACCCTGTCGGGGAGAGCCCGTGAGGCGGAAGACCGGATCAACGCGGAACAACAACGCGCGGTGGAGAACATTCGTGAGGCGACCCTCGGCGTCGTGCAAGATGCCGCCGAACGTCTGATCGGCAGCCCGATTTCCGAAAGCGATGCGGATGTGGCAATCCGCGCCGCCTTGCAGGAGACCCGGTCATGAACGCTATGTTGCACGATCCAACATTCTGGACCCTGGTCGCCTTTGTAATCTTCGTCCTCGCGGTATTCAGACCGGTCAAGAAGGCCGTTCTTTCGGGCCTGGACGCGCGCATCGAACAAGTGCGTAACGAGGTCGAGGAAGCGCAAAAGCTCCGCGAGGAAGCCCAGGCCCTGCTGGCGTCCTATCAGCGCAGGCAGCGCAAGGCGGCGGAAGAAACAGAGGCGATTGCAAGCCGGGCCCGGGAGACTGCGGAACATCATCGCGCCGAGGCTCAAAAGGATCTGGAAGCGATGCTGGCACGACAGGAAGCGCTGGCGATCGAAAAGATTGCCCAGGCGGAAGCTGCCGCGGTGCAGGAAGTACGGGATATGGCGGTCGACCTAACCATCGCCGCGACAGAGAAAATCCTAACAGACAAAGTCTCCGGCGATCTGTCGAACACGCTGGTCGACAACGCCATTCAGGAATTGCCGCAAAAGCTGCAATAGCCGGTACCCGACAGAACAATCACATTCCTCACCCGGCGTGCCGGATAGGGAATTTTTTGTGCGCGCTTATTAGTCCGCCGCGTCCTGATACGCTTCCAATGGCGGGCAGCTGCACACGAGGTGCCTGTCGCCATAGACCTGATCGATCCGGTTGACCGGCGGCCAGTATTTGTCGTCGCGCAGCGACGGGACAGGAAACACCGCCTCCGCGACGCTGTAGGGTCTGGCCCAGCCGCCATCGGTGATATCGGAAAGCGTGTGCGGCGCGTTCCGAAGCGGATTGTCGTCGCGGTCCGCCTCTCCTTGCTCGATCTGCCGCATTTCCTGCCGAATCGACAGCATCGCGTCGCAAAACCGGTCGAGTTCCGCCTTGGATTCGCTTTCCGTCGGTTCGATCATCAAAGTGCCCGCGACCGGCCACGACATCGTCGGCGCATGGAAGCCGTAATCCATCAGCCGCTTGGCGATATCATCCACCACGATGCCCGCGCTGTCCTTGAAACCGCGCGCGTCGATGATGCATTCATGCGCCACGAGACCACCGACGCCCGTATAGACGATGTCATAGGCCCCTTTGAGCCGCGCCGCGACGTAGTTGGCATTCAAGATCGCTACCTGCGTCGCCTTGCGCAGCCCTTCCTCGCCCATCATGGCGATATAGGACCAAGAGATCGGCAGAATGCTCGCGCTGCCCCAGGGAGCCGCCGCGACGGCGCCTTCACCCTCCGGCCCCGCCTCCGGCACCACAGCGTGCCCCGGCAGAAAGGGTGCGAGATGTTCCATCACACCGATCGGGCCAACGCCGGGACCGCCGCCCCCATGAGGAATGCAGAAGGTCTTGTGCAGGTTGAGATGCGCCACGTCCGGGCCGAATTCGCCAGGCCGGCAGAGGCACACGAGAGCATTCAAATTGGCGCCGTCCATGTAAACCTGGCCGCCATGCTCATGCACGATCTTACAGATGTCGACGATGCTTTCCTCGAATACGCCATGTGTGGACGGATAGGTCACCATCAACGCCGCTAGGGCCTCGCTATGTTGCGTCGCTTTCGCGCGCAGATCGTCGACATCGATATTACCGTTATCATCGCAGCCGACCACCACCACCCGCATACCGGCCATGATCGCGCTGGCCGGATTGGTGCCGTGCGCCGAACTGGGAATCAGGCAGACGTCCCGGCCCTTTTCGCCACGGCTCTCCTGATATCGATGGATCGCGAGCAGACCGGCATACTCGCCCTGCGATCCAGCGTTGGGTTGCAGCGAGACGGCGGCGAACCCCGTAATCTCGCTCAGCATATCCTCCAGGCCATGGATCATTTCCAGGTATCCCGCCACCTGGTCGCGCGGCGCAAACGGATGTATGGCACCGAATTCCGGCCAGGTCACCGGCACCATTTCGGTCGTGGCATTGAGCTTCATGGTGCACGAACCAAGCGGAATCATCGATCTG
>CAYYBI010000585.1:0-3868 GCA_964469835.1 uncultured Rhodospirillaceae bacterium | reverse complement strand
GTAATCCGTGAAATCGGCGCCCCCGGCCTCCGCCAATACCTTCGTGATCGCCGCGGTCAGCGTCGTCTTACCGTGGTCAACATGCCCTATCGTTCCGATGTTGCAATGCGGCTTCGTACGCTCAAATTTCGCTTTCGACATGACTTTAGTCCTTCGTCCTCACTCGTGACCCGTGCAATACCCTAATTGCTGGTCTACCCACTTCATTCGGCGTTTCTACGCCAGCTTTTCGCGCACCTCGTCGGCGACCGACTGCGGCACTTCCGCGTAGTGATCGAATTGCATGGTGAACTGTGCCCGTCCCTGGGTCATCGACCGCAGGGTATTGATATAGCCGAACATGTTGGCGAGCGGCACCATCGCGTTGACCACTTGTGCGTTTCCGCGCAATTCCATGTTTTGAACCTGTCCGCGACGGCTGCTCAAATCGCCGGTTACCGCCCCGGTATGCTCGTCCGGCGTGACAACCTCGACCCGCATGATCGGTTCCAGCAGTTTCGGCGACGCATGCCGCATCGCCTCGCGGAACGCGCTGCGCGCGGCGATTTCGAACGCCATCACCGAGGAGTCAACGTCATGGGACGCACCATCATGCAGTGTGACCTTGAAGTCGATTACCGGGAAGCCGAGCAAAACACCGTTTTCACGCGCGTGCGCGAGCCCCTTTTCGACGCCGGGAATAAATTCCCGCGGCACCGAGCCACCCACGACCTTGCTCTCAAATTCATATCCCGAGCCCGGCTCACCCGGCTCGAAGAGAAGCTCCACCCGTGCAAACTGGCCGGAACCGCCGGTCTGTTTCTTATGCGTATAGTCGCAATCGTATTCGCGGCTGATCGTTTCACGATAGGCCACCTGCGGTGCGCCGATATTGGCGTCGACGCTGAATTCCCGCTTAAGCCGGTCAATAATGATATCCAGATGCAGCTCGCCCATGCCCTTGAGCACGGTCTGGCCGCTTTCCTCATCGGTGGACACGTTGAAGCTCGGGTCTTCCTGCGCCAACCGCGCGAGGCCGGCCGAGAGCTTGTCGTGATCGCCTTTGGTCTTCGGCTCCACCGCGATCTCGATAACCGGCTCCGGGAACTCCATTTTTTCGAGAATAATCGGATTCGCCGGATCACAGAGCGTGTCACCCGTCGTCGCGGATTTGAGACCCGCGATGGCAACGATATCGCCGGTACTCGCTTCCTTGATGTCTTCGCGATGGTTTGCGTGCATCAGCAGCATCCGGCCAATACGCTCCTTACTGTCCTTGACGGAATTGAGCGCGCTGCTGCCCGAGGTCAGGACACCCGAATAGATACGCACAAAGGTCAGGGATCCCACGAACGGGTCGGACATCACCTTGAATGCCAATCCGGAAAATGGCGCGCTATCGGACGCTTCCCGATCCGCCGGCTCATCGTTCTGCAACACACCCTGAACGTTGGGCACGTCGATCGGCGACGGCATGTAATCCACCACCGCGTCGAGCAAGGGCTGCACGCCCTTGTTCTTGAAGGCCGAGCCCAGCAAAATCGGCACGAAAACGCCTGCAATAGCGCCCTTGCGGATACACGCCTTCAGCGTTTCCTCGTCCGGCGCGTTGCCTTCCAAATACGCTTCCATCGCGGTGTCATCCTGCTCGATGGCAAGCTCCACCAGCTTTTCATGATATTCAGCAGCCTGATCGGCCAGATCATCGGGAATTTCGGCTTCTTCGTACTCGGCGCCGAGCGTTTCATCCTTCCAGAGGATCGCCTTCATGCGAACGAGATCGACCACACCTATAAAACTGTCTTCGATGCCGATCGGTAGCTGCAGAACCATTGGCACCGCGCCCAAGCGATCGTCGATCATTTCAACGCAGCGGAAGAAATCCGCGCCGACACGGTCCATTTTGTTGATGAAACAGATCCGCGGCACGCCGTATTTATCGGCTTGCCGCCAAACGGTTTCGGATTGCGGCTCCACGCCCGCCACACTGTCGAACACCGCAACCGCGCCGTCGAGCACGCGCAGGCTCCGTTCGACTTCAATGGTGAAGTCCACATGCCCCGGCGTGTCGATAATGTTTACCCGGTAATCGCGCCAGAACGCCGTGGTCGCCGCCGAGGTGATCGTGATCCCCCGCTCCTGCTCCTGCTCCATCCAATCCATCGTGGCGTTGCCATCATGGACTTCGCCAATTTTGTGGGAGCGGCCCGTATAAAAGAGCACGCGCTCGGTCGTCGTGGTCTTGCCGGCGTCGATATGCGCCATGATGCCGATGTTGCGATACTTTTCGATGGGTGTGGTGCGTGACATGACTAACCGTCCAGTACGGATTGATTACCAGCGATAATGCGAAAAGGCGCGATTGGCTTCCGCCATGCGATGGGTGTCTTCCCGCTTCTTGACGGCGCCGCCGCGATTATTCGCGGCGTCGAGGAGTTCACCGGAAAGTCTTTCCGTCATTGTGTTCTCACCGCGCTTGCGCGCAATCTGAATGATCCAGCGGAACGCGAGCGCTTGCGCGCGATCCGAACGGACCTCGATCGGCACCTGATAGGTGGCGCCGCCAACCCGGCGGGAGCGCACTTCAAGATGCGGCTTCACGTTCTCGATCGCCTCGTGGAATGTGCGGACCGGATCACCGTCTCCACGCTTTTCAAGCACTTCCATGGCGCCGTATACAATTGATTCGGCGACCGATTTTTTGCCATCCTGCATCACGTTGTTCATGAATTTGCTGACAATGAAATCGCCGTATTTTGCATCCGGCAGAATTTCGCGTTTTTCGGCGCGTCGGCGTCTCGACATGATTACCCCCTGCAGCCCTATTTGGGCCGCTTGGCTCCGTATTTCGAGCGGCGTTGACGGCGATTATCGACACCCTGCGTATCGAGTGTGCCGCGCACGATGTGATAGCGAACGCCCGGCAAATCCTTGACCCGGCCGCCCCGGATCATCACCACCGAATGTTCCTGCAGATTGTGCCCTTCGCCGGGAATATAGCTGGTCACCTCAAAGCCGTTGGTGAGGCGCACGCGGGCAACTTTCCGGAGGGCGGAGTTCGGTTTCTTCGGCGTCGTCGTATAGACCCGGGTGCACACACCGCGTTTTTGCGGGCAAGCTTCCAATGCGGGAACCTTGTTCCGGGTCGGCTTGTCGTGGCGTCCCTTCCGGATCAACTGGTTGATCGTCGGCATTCGTTCTCTCTCACTATCCTTCGTCTAACACCAAGACGCAGTCCCACCGGTCGAAACTGCCGGGTCTTGCGTTTGCGTTAGTACCGCTCGCTCACCTTTCGGAAAATACAAAAAGCACCGCCAGTAAAGCGATCCCCTGCTCCACTGCGGTCCAAGTAGTAATTCCGTCAGCCGGCGATCCGGCTTATGTTCAAATCTAGAGTGCCTTAGACTGTGTCTAGCGAAAGAACTACCTCCCAAGGAGTTCGACCGCTACTACCTAGCCCTGTCCGTTAAAGTGCGGCGGATACTAGTTACGTGCCCATATGCCGTCAAGCAAAAGATCACGGTTTTTCGGGTATTCCCGCGTCCAAATGACAGGCCGGCATCCGCTACCGAAATCCACCCGGGCGGCCGCCTGACGCGCACCCGCCCGGGACGGATATCGGTTGAATTTATGCGGCCGTCGCGGGCGGCTCCTCTCCGGAAGGCTCGCTTTCCAGCACGCCTCCCTCTTCGGCCTGGAGCGCCGTCAATTCGCGATCCCGCTCGGCGGCCACCGCCTTGAGCCGGTTCATTACGCTGCCCGTACCCGCTGGGATCAAGCGCCCTACGATGACGTTTTCCTTCAGACCTTCGAGCGTATCGATTTTGCCGTTGACGGCCGCATCGGTGAGCACTCGCGTGGTTTCCTGGAAGGACGCCGCCGAGATGAA
>CAYYBI010000584.1:0-9791 GCA_964469835.1 uncultured Rhodospirillaceae bacterium | reverse complement strand
ATCTTCCAGGATCCGTTTTCCTCGCTGAACCCGCGCATGTCCGCCGGCGATATCGTCGGCGAGCTGTTGCAGGTCCATGGCATCGCCGAAGGCCAGGAAAAGGAGGACCGCGTCGCCGAACTCTTTGACAAGGTCGGCCTGCGCAAAGGCCAGATGAAGAGCTTCCCGCACGAATTTTCCGGCGGGCAGCGTCAACGCATCGGTATCGCGCGTGCGCTCGCCCTCAATCCGAAGCTGATCATCGGCGACGAACCGGTTTCCGCGCTCGACGTGTCGATTCAGGCGCAGGTGATCAACCTATTGGAAGACCTGCAGGAAGAATTCAACCTTTCCTACCTGTTCATTGCGCATGACCTGGCGGTCGTCGAACACATCAGCGACTACATCGCGGTGATGTATCTCGGCCGGATCGTGGAATACACTGACAAGAAGACGCTGTTCACCGATCCTCAGCATCCTTATACGGAGGCGTTGCTGTCGGCGGTGCCAATCCCCGACCCCGCGATCAAACGTAAGAAAATCATCCTTCAAGGCGACGTACCGAGTCCGATCAAGCCACCGCCCGGCTGTCACTTCCATACCCGCTGCCCCTATGCGGAGGAGCGTTGCCGGGTCGAGGAACCCGAGCTGAAGGAAATCCGCCCGGGCCACGTGGTCGCCTGCCATCTGAGGTAGCCGGCGGCCCGACCCGCCGTCCCTCGTAAAGGCGCGGCAGGGGCGCAATACCGGTGCTTTTTCGTAACAAACCCGTGCGGTTACCCGCGCCGCGGTCTTCTAAGCGCCCGCGAAACCGCGCGGCGTTCACTGCGAAACCACCCAATCCGTCCCGCCTGAGGCGCAAAACGCCTCGGATCCATGTTCATTGGCCGCCAGAATTTTCGCGGGCTCATGCGTTTTCCGAGGGTGGCCCTACCCTCTGCGCAATGTATTCCCACGCGCGAATTGAGCGTGACGGCCATCATAGTATAGTTACCCGAAAGTGAATATTGTAACGCAGAGAATTTCTTCCGTATACATTACGATTATTCTTAATAATGTTGTGATTTCTTATAGTTAATAGATATTAACTATTGTACTTTTACTTTCCTCGTGATAGATCCAGTAACATCAATGCTAACTACCGCAATTAGGTCTACTTGAATTCTAAAGATAGTTGGGTGAGTACGACGTTCTCTTTCGCAGTGGAATTATTTGGAAAATAGCCCGATGACATACGTGAAACAGATCCATCGCCTTGGCGGCTTCTTTCGGGACCTGCTCCGCCAAGAAAACGGCGGCACCATCACCACGATCGCACTTTCAGCCACCTTCCTTGTCGCGTTTGTCGGCCTGGCCATCGATACGACGCGCGGCTACATGCTGAAGCAGCGCCTATCCTATGCGATGGACACGGCGGCACTCGCCGCCGCCAAAACCGCCGCCACCGAAGACGTGCAGACCATCGGGCAGCTCTACTTCGACGCCAACTTTCCGAGCGGATATATGGGCGTGTCAAACGTCAGCGTGACCTTCGCGTCAACCGCCGGCGACACCGAGGTGACGGTCACCGCAAGCGCGGACATGCCGACGGCGCTGATGAATGTCGTCGGCATCAAGGATTTCAATCTTGCCCTGGAAACCATTGCACAGCGGCAGGCCAAGGGCCTCGAGCTGGTCATGGCGCTCGATACCACGGGATCAATGAACGGCTATATGGGCGATTTACGGACCGCCGCCACCGACTTGCTGAACGTGTTGTATGGCGGCAATGACACGGTCGATAACCTGTACGTGGCGGTCGCACCCTTCGACATCCGGTTGAACCTGAAGAATTATCCGGGATTGTTCAATTTCACGCCGGTCGGAACGCTCAGCCATGTCTGCGTCGACCGACGCGGTGGACAGACCATCTCGACGAGTGATACACCGCCAGGCACCACGCCGTTCAACAACCGAACGAACCCAGGGGTGACGACCGGGGGGTGGCCCTATTCGTGGAGCGGTGCTTCGGGCTGCTTGGCCGAACCGACCTTGGGCCTGACGGCGTCGAAGGCCACCCTTACGACGTTGATCAACTCCCTGAACCACGGCGGCGGCACGCGTGTCGACATCGGAGCGGCCTGGTCCTTCCGCTTGGTGTCGCCCGATTGGCGGGGCCTATGGGGCAACGCACTGCTGCCGCTGGATTACGACGAACCGCTGATGGACAAGGCCGTCATCCTCATGACGGATGGCCAGAATTCATCGTCGACCGACGATAATACGGTCAACGGCATCTATACTTCGGCAGCGAACGACCATATGGAAGAAGCCTGCGACAACATGACCGACGCCGGCATCATCGTCTACACGGTCCAGTTCCGCACCTCCGGCGGGACCATGAAGACCCTGCTCGAGAATTGCGCGACGTCGCTACAGCACTATTACCACGCGGACGATGGCGAACTCAGCACGGTGTTCAACGAGATCGCCGCCAATCTGAGCAACCTTCGTTTGATTAAATAATGCAACGTGCAGCCTGTTTTTCGCCTGAAAAGGGGCATTGTAGGATGAGCCGGCTTTTTAGACGCATACGCCGCGAGACGGAAGGATCGACCGCGATCGAATTCGGTTTCACCGCGCCGTTTCTGGTCATGATGATCGTCGGCATCATCGAATTCTCGATGATCCTCTTCGTGAATTCGCTGCTCGAGGGCAGCCTTCGCGACGCCGCGCGATTCGCCGTGACCGGAACCGTGCCGACCGGCATGACGATCGAGGAAGCGATGGTAGCCAAGATCGATTCGGCGACGATGGGGCTCCTTACCATCGATTCAAGCCATATCACCAGCCTCTCTTACGACAGTCTCGGCGACGTCGGAGAGCCGGAACCCTATAACGACGACAATCCGGCGAACGGACAATACGATGTCGGCGAAACCTATACAGACGTCAACGGCAACGGGGCATGGGACCCGGATCAGGGGACGCCGGGCGTCGGCGGCCCGTGCAGCGTCGTCGTCTACCGCGTTCAGGCGCAATGGCCGATGTTGGTCGGCCTGCTCGCGTCTTCGGTCGGCACGGAAATTACCGTGGGCGGCTCTGCCGCCGTCCGCAACGAACCATTTGGGGCCACGCCATGCGCAAACATTATGCCTGTCAACAACACACCGCCGGGGCCATGACACTACGTCGTCGCATTGAAAGATTATTTCCGGGCCGATTGCTACGGGATAACCGGGGAAGCGTGTTCGTCGAGTTCGCCATGGCGATGCCCGTCCTGAGCCTGTTGTTGCTCGGCGGCGTCGAGTTGGGACGCTATGTGCTGCTGAACCAGAAGTTGGACCGTTCCGTGATGACGCTGTCCGACCTCGTCGCCAGCACGACCTCCGTCTCAATTGCCGAGATCGACCAAATCTTCAACGCCACCAGCCTAATTCTGGATCCGTTTCCCCTGGGCGCCCAGGGCGCGGTGGTGATCTCCTCGGTGGTTGACGATTCCGGTACGCCCACAATTGAATGGCAGCGCACGGGCGGCGGCAGCCTGTCGGTGACCAGCGCTGTCGGCGTGCAGGGCGGCAATGCAACCCTCAGCGACAACGACCTCGTCGATGCTGGCCAGGGGGTCATCATCGGCGAGGTTTTTTATGAGTACCAGCCTTGGTTCACCGACCTGATTCCGAGTTCGGTTATCCGGCACCAGTCGGTCTTCAGGCCGCGGCAATCGAACTCGGTCGCCTGCACCGACTGCCCGGGCCCATAGCACGCGCGCCTGCTTTGGCGTGCCTACCCCGAACCGGCTAAGCTAACGGCTGACCTCGGCGTCGCGCCAACCGCGATGCCCTCATCCTACCGGGGACAGCCATGCGCATCGACAATATCGAAACATTCCTGATCCGCCTGCCCTTCGAGACCGGCGATGCGGCCAAGGACTGGCGCGGCGGGCGGACGCTCGACTACGTCCTGATCCGGATCGACACCGATGCCGGCATCTCCGGCTGGGGCGACGCCTTCGGCTACGGCGCGGCGCCTGCCACCAAGGCGGCGGTCGACCGGATGATCGCGCCGTCCCTGATCGGCAAAGACGCCCGGGATATCGCGGGACTGTCGCACTCGCTGCAACGATCGAACCATATCTGGGGGCGCTACGGCGTCACGATGTTCGCGATATCCGGCATCGATATCGCGCTGTGGGATCTGGCCGGCAAGGCGGCGGGACTGCCGGTCCACCGCCTGCTGGGCGGCCCGGCGCACGACACCCTGCCCGGCTATGCCAGCCTGCTGCACTGCCCCAACCCGGAAGCGGTCGCCGCCCGCACGGAGGAAGCGGTGGCGCTCGGCTACCACCACATCAAGCTGCACGAAACCACCGTCCCCGCGGTGCGCGCCGCGCGCGAGACGATGGGGCCGGATATCGCCATGATGATCGACACCAACTGCCCCTGGACACCCGGCGAAGCGCGCGAGATGGCGGCAAAATTCCGTCCCTTCGATCCCTACTGGCTGGAAGAGCCGATCTTTCCGCCGGAGGATTTCGCGAGCCTGGCGCGGCTGCAGGCCGGATCGGGCATCGCCATCGCCGCCGGTGAAAATGCCTGCACCGCCTTCGAATTTCAGCGCATGTTCGACGCCGGCGCCGTCACCTTTGCCCAGCCCAGCGTGACCAAGGTCGGCGGCATCACCGAATTCCGCAAGATCCAGGCGCTGGCGGAAGCGCGCGGCATCACGGTGATCCCGCATTCGCCCTATTTCGGGCCGGGCTTCCTCGCCACCCTGCACCTGCTCGCGGCGTCGGCGCGGCCGAGCCTGATGGAGCGCTTCTTCTGCACGCCCGAGGCGAGCCTGGCCGGCGACTTCATCAATGTGGAGAACAACGCATTCAAGGTTCCGGATGGTCCGGGCCTGGGCCACGATCCCGACCCGGATATCCTGCGCGACTACCGGGACGACGACGCCTGACGGCGGTCAATCTCTTTATTTTACGCAAATACGTCGTCGCGAACCGTTTCGGTTCGCTCGGGATTTGCACTAGATCTTTTTATTTTTACGCAAATACGTCGTCGCGAACCGTTTCGGTTCGCTCGGGATTTGCACTAGGACGTCGTCCGTGCCCGCCCCAGGATCCAGGCCGGGATCAGCGCACAGATGAACACGCCGGCGGTGATCAGGAACCCGTCCTGAAAGCCGAAGGTGTTGGCCTGCGCCTCGATGACCTTGCCGAGATAGTCATAGGCGAGCGAATCCTGCATTGCTTGTGGAATTCCCTCGGCTTGCAGGATGTTCTTCACCTGCCCCAGCAATTCGCGCGTCGTCGCATTGCCCGCGGTTTGCGTCGCCGTCAGCGTATCGCTGTGAAACTGCGTCCGCATTTCCAGGATGACGACAAGGAGATTTATGCCGCAGGCGCCCCCGAGCTGCCGGAAGAAGTTGATGGTGCCCGATCCCTGGCTGAGCCGCTCCGGAGGCAACGCACCGAGCGCCGCCGCCATCAACGGCGGATTGATGAAGCCCATGCCGACGCGCGAGATGATCGCGAAAAAGGCGAAGGTCCAGAATACCGTGTTCACGTCGGCGCCCGACATCAGGTAGACGCCCACGGCGAATACGACGAGGCCGCCCATGACCGGGAATTGCGGCGGCACGCGGTCGGCCAGCCGGCCCGTCAAGGGAAACACCACCATCAGAATGAGGCTCGCGGGTAGCAGCAGAAACCCGGCCACCGTCGCGGTGTATCCCTGGACGATCTGACCGAAAACCGGGACCGCGTAGGTCATCGCGAAATTGCCCATGCCGAACACGAAAGCGACAACGATGGCGGACGCGAACTTGGCATTCTTGAATAACGTGAAATCGAGCAGGCGCGGCCCCTCGCGCAACTGCATGCGGGTGAATCCCGCCGCCGCCGCAATGCCGATCACGAGCCGCAGGAAGATTTCGTCGGACGTCCATCCCATACGCTGACCATTGGAGATCCCCGAAATCAGGCAATACAGCGCGATGCACAGCAGGCCATAGCTGGTCCAGTCGAACGGCGTGCGCGCGCCCTCGCTGCGATCGGACGGCATGAAGACGAGCCCCATGGCAAACGCGATCACCACGAGCGGCGCCGGGACATAGAAAATCGCGCGCCAGCCAAGCGTATCGACCGTAATGCCGCCGATTACCGGCCCGAGCCCCAGCGCGAAGACCAGCCCCATGCCATAGATTCCCATCGCCGTGCCGCGCCGTTCCTTGGGAAAAATCTGAAACAGCGTGACCATGACGAGCGGCTGAACGATGCCCGACGCAAATCCCTGCACAACGCGGCCGAAGATGATCAGGTCGAGCGTTTGCGAAACACTGCAGATCAAGCCACCAATGGAAAACACCACGAGCAAGATACAAAACGCATAGCGCTGCCCGAAAGTATGGACGAACCAGGTGTTCAGGAGCTGGCTCGCCGTCATGGTAGCGATATACGCGGTCGACAGCAGCTGCGCCTTGTCCTGCCCGACGCCATACGCCCCCATCACATCGGGCACGGCGACATTCACGATCGTGCCGGTAAACACCATGGTGAAGGACGCAAGCATGCCGCCGACGGTCAGCAACCATCGGTAGGGTTCGCCGTATCGGGCGCGGAGATGGTCGTAGGTTTCCGCTGGCACACTGCCTCCCGCGCCGGGCTCTAGACCCCGTCACGCTCGAGTATCCGGTTGTACGACATCATGTTACGTCGAACGGGCATGCGGCGCAGCAGCCTGTTGCGACGGCATGCTGATTTTCCCGCTCACCATCGCACATGTATCCCAGTGCATGCCCGCATCCTTCGTCAGGCTCAGGATGAGGTCATCCGGTTCCTATTTTTCAGCCTCACCGTGAGACTAACGACGGCTGCGGGCACCCTATTGAAAACGCTCAGCCTCACCCTGAGCCTGACGAAGGGTGCGGCTGTCTGCACACACGCCGCAACCCGCGCCCCGCCCGCGAAGCACCGCTTCCAACGGCTGGCCCGCACGCGCGTCCGGTGATATATGGCCTGTGATGCTTCTCACCAACTATCTCCGCCTCGCCCTCGCCAACAAGCGCTTCCTCGCGTTCGGCTTCACCATGACCGCCGTCTCCAGCGTCGGGCAGACTTTCTTCATCGGCGTCTTCGGCCCGGCCGTGCGCGGCGAATTCGGGCTCAGCCACACCGCGTGGAGCGCCATCTACATGGCGGGTACGCTGGCCAGCGCGGCCGTCCTGCCCTGGACCGGACAACAGATCGACCGGATGAGCCTGCGCCGCTATGCGACGCTGGTGTGCGCCGCGCTGATCGTCGCTACCGCGTTCATGGCGGCGGTACCCTCGGCGCCGCTGCTGATCCTCGCGATTTTCCTGCTGCGCCAGACCGGCCAGGGCCTCGCCAGTCATACGGGCACGACCGCGACGGCGCGCTACTTCCACGCGGATCGCGGCAAGGCGCTGGCGCTCGCCTCGATGGGTTTCTCGGCCGGAAAGGCGATCCTGCCGGTGATCGCCGTGCTGTCGATCACGGCGATCGGCTGGCGATCGACCTATGGCGTCATAGCGCTGGTGCTGGCCGTCTTTCTGCTGCCGAGCATCTGGTGGCTGTTGCGCCATCACGACGTCCGCCACCGCGAACATCTGCAGCAACAAGAGCGGCAGGACCACGCCGAGTCCGCCATAAGCTCGTGGTCCCGCAAACAAGTGCTGCGCGACGGCCGCTTCTACATGCTGCTTCCGGCCGTCCTGGCCCCGTCCCTGATCAGCACGGCGCTGTTCTTCCACCACCTTGAGATCGCCGCCGTCAAAGGCTGGAGCGCGGCCTGGCTGACCGGCAGCTACTGGGTGTTCGCCGGCGGGATCGTGCTGGCGTCGCTCGCCGCCGGCCCGCTGATCGACCGCATCACCGCGGCCCGCGTCCTGCCCGCGTTCCTCCTGCCGATGGTCCTCGGGCTGCTGATCATCTGGGCGTTCGACGACCAGCTCTGGGTCTGGCCCTACCTGCTGCTGATCGGCCTGACCAGCGGCCTCAGCTACACCGCCGTGACGGCGCTCTGGGCCGAGATGTACGGCACCGGCCATCTCGGCGCGATCCGCTCGCTGGCCGTCTCGCTCTCGGTCTTCGCCTCCGCGCTCGGCCCGGTGATCATGGGCGTGCTGATGGACGCCGACATCTCCGTCGAAACCATCTGCGGCCTGCTGGCGCTGTATGGCATTGCTGCCACCGTGTTGTTGTTGTTTGGGTTGAACGCCACCAAACAGCCGCGCGCCGCGCCTGTTTCGCGGGGCTGAAGTGGTGCCGAGGAATTTGCCGGACAGCAAATTAGGGTCAGTTCCGAGAGGGGGAACTGAAAAAAAGTAAAAAATGGCGCCAGTATATAATTTCCCTCACGACCCGGCAGGCCGGCACTTGGAAATCATACACTGTCCCTATTTTTTTCTACATCAACACGTTAGAGGACGTTGATCTGGCCGTGCTCGAAGAACTGATCCGGCTCTCCTTCGACCACATGCAGCGCAAATACCGCGCCTAGGCGCAGCGCCAGCCGGCCCTCAAGCAGGGGCCAATTTCAATAACGGCTCCAATAGCTTGCGGTGCTCCTTCGGCGCGCCGAGGAAATGGTACAGGGTGCGCGACATCTTGGTGTGCAGCGTCAGCCCGTATTCCCGGACCACGCCGATTCCCGCATGCACTTCATGACCGTAGTCGCAGGCGATCATGTAGCTTTCCGAGGCGACCGCCTTCGCCATGTGGACGCTGCTGGCGGCGTCGCGGCCGCTGTCGAGCTTCCAGAGCGCCTCGTAAGCGGTCCAGCGCGCCGCGTCGAGATGGTTGACGATGTGGACGATGTGGTCCTGCACCCGCTGGAACCGGCCGATCGGCTGGCCGAACTGCGTGCGCTCGCGGGAGTACTCGACCGACATCTCGAACACCGCCTGGCAACCACCGACCTTGTAGGCGCACAGGATCGGGATCGCCGGTTGCATCGCGCGGCCGAGCGCGGGCCACGCGGCCCCGGCCTCGCCGATCAGATCGTCACCGCCGACGCGCGCGTCCTCGAACTTCACCTCCGCGGCGCCGGTAATGAAGCCCGCCAGCGGACGAATCGAAACGCCGGGCGATGCCGCGTCGACCCGCAGCAGGGAGATGCCGTCGCCGTCTTCCGCACGTACCAGCACCAGAAGATCGGTGGCGCTCGCCGCGTCCTGCACGAACAGTTTGGTTCCGGTGAGAATGTAGTCGCCGCCCTGCCGCCGCGCCGTCATCTGAATGTGGTTCGCCGACCAGCCGTACTGCGCCTCGGTCGCGGCGAGCGCCAGGATGCGGTCGCCGGTCGCCACCTCGGGCAGCCAGGATTTTTTCTGATCGGCGCTGCCCGCTTCGAGGAGGATCGACGCGCCGAGCACGGCCGACGACAGCATCGGTCCCGGCACCGGACCGCGGCCCAGTTCCTCGACCAGCACAGCGACATCGGTCATCGTGTTGCCGGTGCCGCCGTATTCCTCGGGAATCACCATGCCCATCCAACTGAGCTGCGCCATTTTCCGCCATAGCTCGCTGTCCACCGGCGCCTGCTGCTTGTCGAATTCCGCAAGCTTGTCCTTGGCACAATCGTTGCGCACGAAGTCGCGCGCCGATTCCTGAATGAGCTGCTGCGTTTCGCTGAGTGAAAGATCCATGGTTCCCGTTCCCTACCGCAACTTGCCGGCTTTTTCGCGCTCGCCCCGGCCGATGCCGATGCGGCGCGACATGATGACTCGCTGGATATCCGTCGTGGCACCCGGATGCAGCGCCGTGATCGCGTCGCGCTGGAAGTACTCCACCGCGCCCCTAAGCGGTCCCC
>CAYYBI010000583.1:0-4048 GCA_964469835.1 uncultured Rhodospirillaceae bacterium | reverse complement strand
CAACCGTAACGCCAGGCCATCTTTAGTCGTCGCGGCACCGGCCCGCTCCCCCTCCCGCTTGCCGAGGCGAGCCTGTAAGCCCGCAGCCGCTCTATGAGCGGCTTTCGGCAAGCCCACAGGATACTGGCGTTGGGTCGTCGGAAGGGGGAGCGGGCCAGAATAGATCTCCAGCGTGGAGTCCCAGTCCGAGAGGTTGACGTCCGGCGGCAGCGTCGGCACGCCGTGCTCGCGCGCATCCCGCACGATCTGCGCCGGGGCGTAGAAGCCCATCGGCTGGCTGTTCAACAGCGCCGCCGCGAAGACCGCCGGATAGCGGTGCTTCATCCAGGCCGAGACATAGACCAGCAGCGCAAAGCTGGCCGCGTGACTTTCGGGAAAGCCGTATTCGCCGAATCCCTCGATCTGGCGGAAACAGCGTTCGGCGAAATCCCGCTGGTAGCCGCGCTCGACCATGCCGGCGATGAACTTGTCGCGGAAGGTATGGATCGTGCCGACATGGCGGAAGGTCGCCATGGCGCGGCGCAGCCGGTCCGCTTCCGACGGCGTAAAGCCGGCGCCGACGATGGCGATCTTCATCGCCTGTTCCTGGAACAGGGGCACGCCGAGCGTCTTCTCCAGCACTTGACGCAGATCCTCGGACGGGTAGTCGACCTTCTCCTCGCCGTTGCGGCGGCGCAAATAGGGGTGAACCATGTCGCCCTGGATCGGTCCCGGCCGGACGATCGCGACCTCGATCACCAGATCGTAGAAATCGCGCGGTTTCATGCGCGGCAGGAACGCCATCTGCGCCCGGCTTTCCACCTGGAACACGCCAATCGAATCCGCCTTGCACAGCATGTCGTACACCGCCGGATCCTCGGCCGGCACGTTGGCAAGGTCGTAGCTTTTGCCGTAATGGCGGCGGATCAGGTCGAACCCCTTGCGCACGCAGGTCAGCATGCCGAGGGACAGCACGTCGATCTTGAGGATGCCGAGCGCGTCCAGATCGTCCTTGTTCCATTCGATCACCGTACGGTCGGCCATCGCCGCGTTCTCGATCGGCACGGTTTCGCACAGCGGCCCGCGGCTGATCACGAAACCGCCGACATGCTGCGACAGATGGCGCGGGAAGCCGATCAAATCGGCGGCGAGGGTCAGCGCCAGCCGGAGGCGCCGGTCGCGCGGGTCCAGGCCGACTTCGCGCACCTGATCCTCGTCGATACCGTCGCTCGACCAGCCCCAGACCTGCCCCGCCAGCGCGGTCACCGTGTCGCGGCTGAGCCCCAGTGCCTTGCCGACCTCGCGCATCGCGCCCCGCGCGCGGTAGCAGGAGACCACGGCGGTCATGCCCGCGCGGTCGCGGCCGTATTTCTCGTAAATATACTGAATGACCTCCTCGCGCCGCTCATGCTCGAAATCCACATCGATATCGGGCGGCTCGTTGCGCTCCGCCGAGACGAAGCGCTCGAACAGCAGGTCGAGCCGCGACGGATCGACCGCGGTGATGCCGAGGCAGTAGCAGATGGCGGAATTGGCCGCCGAGCCGCGGCCCTGGCACAGGATATCGCGCGCGCGGGCGAAGCGGACGATATCATGCACGGTGAGGAAATACGGCGCGTAGCCGAGCTGCCCGATCAGCGTCAGCTCATGCTCGATCACCCCGCGCACCGTTTTCGACACGCCGCCCGGATACCGGGTCTTCGCCCCTTCCCAGCTCAGCCGGGCCAGGGTTTCCTGCGGCGTGCTGCCGGGCTCGACCACTTCGTCGGGGTACTCGTAGCGCAGCTCATCGAGGTTGAAAGTGCAGCGCTCCGCGATCTCGACGGTGCGTGCCAGCGCCGGGCGGTACGCAGCGAACAGCGCCGCCATCTCTTCCCGTGGCTTGAGATGCCGCTCGGCATTGGCGGCAAGCCGGTAGCCCGCCACGTCGACCGTGCAATGCTCGCGGATACAGGTCAGCACGTCGGCCAGCGGCCGCCGTGCCGGGTGGTGCATATGGACGTCATTGGTCGCCACCAGCGGCGTGCCGCATGTGTCCGACAGATCGGAAAGGCGGGCCATGCGCGCCGCATCGTCGCCCTGCAGCAGATGGCGCATGGCGAGGTAACAGTTCCCCGGAAATGCGGCCTGAAATTCGGTGAGTTGGGCAGCAAGGGCCGTATGGGATTGCATGTCTTGTGGCGGAACGACGGCGAAAATCATGCCTTCGCCCCCCTCCAGCACGTCCTCCCGGAACAGCATGCACGCGCCCTTCGGCGCACGGCGGCGGCCCAGCGTGATCAGCCGGGCCAGCCGCCCATAGGCGGCCCGGTCGGTGGGAAAGGCCAGCAGGCTCGGCCCGTCCTCCAGGTCGAGCCGCGCACCGACAACCAGACGAAGCCCCGCCTCCTTCGCCGCGATATGCATGCGCACGACACCGGCAAGGCTGTTGCGGTCGGTCACGCCGATCGCCGCGTGTCCCAGCGCGGCGGCCCGCGCGACCAGCTCATGGGGATGCGACGCGCCGCGCAGAAAGCTGAAATTGGTGGTGACCTGAAGCTCGGCGTAAGGGGTCATGACGGCGCCCAGCATCTAACCGGCGACGCCGGAAAGAGGCATCACCAGGCCGGCATAAAGCGTATCGGTAACGGCAGCGTTCAAGCGGCCGTCCGCAGTAACGACACAGCCATCGTCAATCGCCTCCGCACAGGCAATGTAGAGACAATCGTAAACCGGATGCCTCAGGTCGAGAGCAATCTCGAGTGCCCGATTGTTCAACAAAGCAGCAGGATAGAATTCCAGTATGCCGTCCTGAACGCTATTGATAATATCGCCAGCCTGTTCATGCCCGATCTCGCCGCGAATCGCCTTTTTCCAGACGATATTCGCCACCTCGACAACAATGAAATCCGGCGTGTGAAATAGCCCCGGATGTTCGAGCAAACGCAACGCCGTTTCGGTTAGGTTTTCTTCCACAAACCATTTGATTGCGACACTGGCGTCGACGATAAAATTCACCGGTCACGATCCTCCCGGATCAATAGAGTGCTGTCGGTCTGAGGAACGCCTTTGGGCGTCATCTTTCTGATGCGGTCGGCTTCCGCCAGAAACGCCGCGCGCGATTTTCGTCTCGCGGCCATTTCGGCCAGCACCTGCCGCAACTCGGCCTCGAGCGACCGGTTATGCGCCTTGGCCTGCTCCTTCAGCGTTTTCACCACCTCGTCATCGAGATTCCGGATCGTCACCGTGGCCATGGCTTTTCTCCTGGATATAGGCATTTTGCTATCATAATGATAGCACTTTGCTAGCATTATACAAAGCCTCACGCAAAAACCCCGTGCAGGAACCAGCGCGGCGCGGTTTCCCGTTGGCCATCAGCCTCGCGGAACAGCCAGAACCGGCCGCCCGCCTCGTCCTCCACCCGCCAGTAATCACGCGCCCCGCCGGCCCAGCCCGGATCGGCGCGCCACCACTCAGGAGCGATCCGTTCCGGCCCTTCAGCGGCGCGCAGCCGGCGGCGCACCCGCCGCCACAGGAAAGCGCCCGGCGGCGCCCGGTCCGGCAACGGCGCGATGGTCTCCACCCTCTCCGGACGGTCGAGCAGCCGCAGCGGACGGGCCCGGCCCGCCGGCCATGCCGCGCCGCCCGCCGCGCCGACCGCCGGCACGGCCCGCATGGCGGCGTCCGGCAAATGGCTTTCCCACGCCCGCAAGACGACCAGACGATCGAACCCCAGCCGATTACCGAGCCGGTCGAGCAACGGGGCGATCGCCGTCAAGACGTCAGGGGAAGCGTCGGATGAAGCCCCCTTTGCCCGGCTCGCCGCAAAAGTCTCGATCTGCGCCGGCGCCAGCGGTTCCGTGACCGGGGCGGCGAGGATCATCACCTCGACGCCGAAGCCCGGGTCAAGGTGGCCGAGGCGTTCGGCGAACAACCGCGCCAGATGCGCCGCATCGCGCGCCGGACCGGCGGTGCCGATTGCGACGCTTTGCACCGATCCATCGACCCGACAAAGCGTCAGCTCCAGGCGGCGGGCTCCCTGTCCCGCCCGGTCGAGCCGCTCGCAAAGCCGGTGCAGCAGGCGGCGCAA
>CAYYBI010000582.1:0-9233 GCA_964469835.1 uncultured Rhodospirillaceae bacterium | reverse complement strand
GAGGCCGAACAGGAACTCGGTGATCGGCACCTGCTCGAAGAAGCGCGCCGCCTCGAACAGCAGCGACAGGACAATGCCGATGGTGGTGACGACCGCGATCACGGAAGCGGCCAGCAGGAACCCCATGATCGTGCGTTCGACCAAATTTCGCGCCCGCAACAGCGGTGCGATGCGCCGGCGGCCCACGGCAATACCGCCGGCCGCGAGCGCGATGCTGATCACCGCCATTGCCGCAAAGCTGGCGGTCTCGAGGGATTTGTATCGTTCGGCGGCTGCGCGAATTGCCGCATCCACCTGCCCGCTCGCGATGTCGCCCGCCGCGATATTGCGAATGTCGTTGATCAGCAGGTCGAGCCGTGCCGGGGGCAGGTCCTGCTGAACCGCCGGCAGCGCGCCGAGGGCGAGATGCGTGACGATGCTGGTCTCGAAGGCGAGCCAGAGGGCGAGCAGCGCAAAGGCCGGCAGGGCGCACCAGATGACGAGATAAAGGCCATAATAGGCGGGTAGCGAGTGCAGTTTTTCGGCACGGTGTCCCGAAACCGCCACGGCGCGGCGGCGGCCCATTCTGAATCCGGCATAGGTCAGGCCGAGCAAGATGAGGACGAGGGCCATAAGCTGCATCTAGAAGGTTCCCCGCCTCGTTGCGAGGCCTCGTTGGTCGGCGTGATATCGGTTGAAATGGATCAAAGAAAGTAGCCGAATAAAATTAAGAAATTGGGCGGCCGGGGAAAATGGCGGCCGCCCGAAATACCCATTACATTGATAGAGCAACGAACCCGATCGAGGATTTTCGAACTTTCTTGCGTTCGCCGTCGGGCAGCGGGATCAGGCCGCGGTCGGCCAGATAGCCTTCCGGCCCCCATGCCCTTTCGCTGGTGAATTCGGCGACAAATTTTCTGATGCCCGGAATTGTGCCGACATGCGCGGTCTTCACGTAGAAGTACAGCGCCCGCGATACCGGGTATTTTTGCGCCGAGATATTCTCGAAGGTCGGGTCGACACCCTTGACTAGGCTGCCCTGGATCTTGTCGGCGTTCTGGTCGAGGAAGCTGTAGCCGAAGACGCCGAAGGCATTCGGGTTGGCTTCCAGCTTTTGCACGATGAGGTTGTCGTTTTCGCCGGCTTCGATGTAGTGGCCGTCCTCGCGGATGCCGCGGCACAGCGCCTTGTACTTCTTCTTGTTGGTTTTCTTCATCGCTTTCAGCGATTTGAAAGTCTTGCAGCCGCCTTCGATCGCGAGTTCGTTGAAGGCGTCCCGCGTGCCGGAGGTCGGCGGCGGGCCGAGAACTTCGATCTTGGCGTTCGGCAGGGAGCTGTCGATGTCGCTCCACTTCTTGTAGGGATTGGCGATGAGCTTGCCGCCATCCTTGCCGCCTTCGGGGACCTGCTTGGCCAGTGCCAGGAAGAGCTGCTTGAGGGTGATCTTCATCTGGCCGGATTTCTTGGAATTGGCGATGACGATACCGTCATAGCCGATCTTCACCTCGGTGATTTTGGCGATGCCATTCTTCGCGCAGCGCTCGACTTCGGATTTCTTGATGCGCCGGGACGCGTTGGTGATGTCGGGATGCTGGGTGCCGACGCCGGCGCAAAACAGCTTGAGGCCGCCGCCCGAACCGGTCGACTCCACCTTCGGCGTCTTGAAACTGCTGCTTTTTCCGAATTTTTCGGCAACCACGGTTGCAAACGGGTACACGGTCGAGGATCCAACGATGTTGATCTGGTCGCGTGCCTCGGCGGCGCCCGCCATGGCGGCGGTTGCGGCGGCGATGAGTAGGGTTCTTTTGATCACGGGTTACTCCGTATCTCTGGTGTTTCAATAGTCGTTCCAACACGCCGGAAAATAGCGATCCATGGCGTCGTAATTACTACGGTTTAGTTACAGAAATATGACAGGCCGGCCCAAAATTCTCGCCCGAAACACGCTGTTGCGCCGCTTCAACCCATGGGAGGCTGGTAAAACTCCGGCAATGACACGGTGAAGGTGCTGCCCGCGCCTGCCACGCTGTCGATCGAGAGCTGGCCCCGGTGGCGGTTGACGATGTGCTTGACGATGGCGAGGCCGAGACCGGTGCCGCCGAGTTCCCGGCTGCGCGCCGCGCTGACCCGGTAAAACCGCTCGGTAAGCCGGGGAATATGGTCGGCCGGGATGCCCTCGCCCTGGTCGTGCACCGACACGGTGACGCCGCGGCCGGGCAGCGCCTGGACCGTCACCGACACCGCCGTGTTTTCCCGCCCATACTTGATCGCGTTGTCGACCAGATTCTGGAACACCTGAGTCAACTGGTCTTCGTCGCCGATGACCGTTACCGCTGGCCCGGTGATGTCGACCACCATACCGCGTTCTTCCGCTTTCAGGGCAAGCGCGTCGCGCACGTTGGCCAGTACCTGATGAAGATCGACCATGCCGGTCGGGCGGCTGCGTTCGTCGAGTTCGATGCGCGAGAGCGACAACAGATCCTCGATCAGCCGGGCCATGCGTTCCGCCTGGTCATGCATGATGGTGAGGAAGCGGTCCTGGGCCTCCGGGTCGTCGCGGGCGGCGCCGCGCAAGGTCTCGGTGAAGCCGAGCAGGCTGGCCAGCGGCGTGCGCAATTCGTGGCTCACATTGGCCACGAAGTCCGCCCGCATCTGCTCACCGAGGCGGATTGGCGTCAGATCGTGCAGCAGGATCAGTGCCCCTCCCTCGGCACCGCCGAGCGGTTCGATGAGCGCGCTGTAGCTGCGGTGCCGCGGCGCCGGCATGGATATTTCCACCGCCTGGGAGTCCTCCGCCGAGAGCGCGCGCTCGATCGCCTGGAGCAGCACCGGATGGCGCAATCCGGCCGTGAGGTCGCGCCCGATCAGGCTCGTTTCCGCCAACTCCTCCGCCGCCCGGTTGGCGCGGACGACGCTTCCCGCCCGGTCGATCACCACAAGCGGATCGGGCAGTGCTTCCAGCAGCCGGTCGGCGGTTGCGCGCTCGGCCGTCAATGTATCGCGCTGTTCCTGCCAGCGCCGCGCCAGCCGGCCGACCGCGACCGACAGGCGCGGCACCGTCGGCGCATGCAGCTTCAGGTCTTCGCCTTGTTCGGTCAGATGTTCGATGCGGCGGCGTAGCCGGTCGAGGCCGGCGTAGTGGCGTTTCGCGATAAAGCCGCCGAGTGCGGCCAACCCGATCATCGCGACCAAAGCGGGCGCCGGCGCCAGCCAGCCGCCCAACACCAAAACGGCCAGGATGACGATGCCCGGCGCGGCAATCGACACCGCGGCGCTCAAAGTTGGACTTGGCCGGCGCTCAGCCATGAGTTGGGACCATTCCTTCGCGGCGGGGCCGACCTTCTAGCGGATCGCGTCGTGCGCCGCCAAGGCCGCGGCGTTGACGAGATCGTTCACGGTCGCGCCCATTTGGACGATCTGCACCGGCTTCGACAGCCCCAGCAGGATCGGCCCGATCACCGTGCCGCCGCCCAGCACACGCAGCATCTTAGCGCTGATGCTGGCGCTGTGCAGCGCCGGCATGACCAGGCAATTCGCCGGACCGGTCAGCCGGCAAAACGGATAGAGCTGCTTCATCAGGTCGAAATTGAGCGCGCTGTCGGCTTGCATGTCGCCGTCATACTCGAAATCGACCTTGCGGCTGTCGAGAATTTCAACCGCTTCGCGCACCCGCTGCATGTGCGGCCGCATCGGCTGCCCGAAATTCGAGAAGGACGTCAGCGCGACCCGCGGTTCCTGTCCGTATTGCCGGGCGTAGTTCGCCGTTTGCGCGGCGATGTCGGCCAGCTCTTCGGGTGTGGGAACCTCGTGGACATTGGTGTCGGCGATGAACACGGTGCGGCCTTGCGCCACCATGACCGTCACCCCCATCAAGAGCGCACCCTCCTCGGAATCGATCACCCGGGTGACTTCCTCGAAGCTGGTTGCGAAGCTTCGCGTGGTTCCGGTGACCAGCGCGTCGCCGTCTGCCATTGCGACCATGCAGGCGCCGAAGACGTTGCGGTCCTGGTTCACCATGCGTTGGCAGTCACGATACAGGAAGCCCGCGCGCTGCAGCCGGGCATAGAGGAAGTCGGTGTATTTCGCGTTGTTCTGGCTCACCCGCGCATTGTGGATCTCCAGCTCGCCATTGGTCTCGATGCCGAGCCGTTCGACGGTTTCCTGAACCCGGTCTTCGCGGCCGATCAGGATCGGCAAGCCATATCCCGCATTGCGGAAGGCGACGGCGCCGCGAATGACCCGCTCTTCCTCTCCTTCCGCGAAGACGACGCGGCGCGGATTGGCGCTGACCCGGTTGTAAATGAACTGCAAGCTCGACATGGCCGGATCGAGCCGCGCCGTCAGCTTCTTGCGATACTCGTCCATGTCTTCGATCGGCCGGCGGGCGACGCCGCTGTCCATTGCCGCCTGCGCCACCGCCGCGGGCACGGCGGAGATCAGCCGGGGATCGAAGGGCACCGGAATAATGTATTCCGGCCCATAGCGCAGCCGCGTACCGCCATAGGCCGCGTCGACCTCGTCCGGCACGTCTTCCCGCGCGAGCCGCGCCAGCGCCTGCGCCGCCGCGATTTTCATCGCGTCATTGATGGTGGACGCGCGCACGTCCAGCGCGCCCCGGAAGATATAGGGGAAGCCCAGGACATTGTTGACCTGGTTCGGGTAGTCGGACCGACCGGTCGCCATGATCGCATCCTTGCGCACCGCGCCGACATCTTCGGCCGTGATTTCCGGGTCCGGATTTGCCATCGCGAAGATAATCGGTTTCTTGGCCATCGATTTGACCATTGTCTTGCTGACCGCGCCCTTGACCGACAGGCCGATGAACACGTCGGCGCCGGCCATTGCTTTCTTCAGCGTGCGCATATCGGTCTTGACCGCATGCGCCGATTTCCACTGGTTCATGCCGTCTTCTCGGCCCTGGTAAATCACGCCCTTGGAGTCGCACATCACGATGTTGTCGTTCGGCACCCCCATCGACTTGATCAGTTCGACGCAGGCGACCGAGGCCGCGCCGGCGCCGTTGACCACCATCTTTGTCTTCTTGATGTCGCGGCCGGTGAGGTCGATCGCGTTGAGCAGGCCGGCCGCCGTGATAATGGCGGTACCGTGCTGGTCGTCGTGGAACACGGGAATGTCCAGAAGTTCACGCAGCCGTTGCTCGATGATGAAACATTCCGGCGCCTTGATGTCTTCGAGATTGATACCGCCGAAGCTGTTGCCGAGCGCGCGCACGCAAGCGACTATCGTGTCGACATCTTCGGTGTCCAATTCGAGGTCGATGGCGTCGATGTCGGCAAACCGCTTGAACAGGACGGCCTTGCCTTCCATCACCGGCTTGGATGCGAGCGCACCGATATTGCCGAGTCCCAGCACCGCGGTGCCGTTGGAAATCACCGCAACGGAGTTGCCCTTCGCGGTGTAATCGTAAGCGGTCGCCGGGTCCTTCTCGATCTCGAGACAGGGATAGGCAACGCCCGGAGAATAGGCGAGCGAAAGATCGCGCTGGGTCGTTAGCGGTTTTGTCGGCAGCAGGGCGACCTTGCCCGGCTGGCCGCGAGAGTGAAAGCGCAACGCTTCCCGCTCGGTTATCCGATTGTTCTCCATGATCTGCGCCGCTCTCCCCCTACCGGTGTTGAATTGGTCTGCGCGGCGCCCCATTGTCCTGCCCAGCGGCTGGGCAGGTGGCGGCGCCGCGCTCGAACAATCATACTGACACGAAGTTGAGGGATCATGCCAATCTTTCTCTTTCCGGACCTGTCCAAACTGCGGCACGGGTTAACGCGCGGTTGGGCCGCGTGCTAACGTCGCGCCGATGACCCGACCCGTTCCAAAAACACCGAGCCGTGTGCCGGCGACGCCGATGATGGTGCAGTACCTGCACCTGAAGGAGCGGCATGCGGACTGCCTCCTGTTCTATCGCATGGGAGATTTCTACGAGATGTTCTTCGATGACGCGGTTGCGGCCTCGAAGGCGCTCGACATCACGCTCACTAAGCGGGGGGCGCATAACGGCGAAGATATTCCGATGTGCGGCGTTCCGGTGCACGCCGCGGAAAACTATTTGTCGCGGCTGATCCGCAAGGGGTTTCGCGTCGCCATCTGCGAACAGCTCGAAGACCCGGCGGAGGCCCGCAAGCGCGGCGCCAAGTCGGTGGTCAAGCGCGACGTGGTGCGCCTGGTCACCGCCGGCACGATTACGGAAGAACACCTGCTGGATGCGCGCGCGCATAATTACCTGGCGGCGCTCGCCTTGGTCGCCGGTTCGCTCGCCATCGCCTGGCTCGACATTTCGACCGGCGAATTTTTTACCCAGCCGCTGCAATCCGATCAGGGGACGGCGCTATCGGCGGCGCTCGCCCGGATCGATCCGGGAGAAATTCTGGCGCCGGAAAAATTGCTCGGCCGCGATTCTTTGTTCGAGTTGTTCAATGAATGGAAGGACCGGTTGACGCCGCAGCCCGACAGCCGTTTCGATTCGCAGAACGCGAAAAAGCGGCTGGAAGCGGTCTATGGCGTCTCGGCGCTTGATGCCTTCGGCGACTTCGGACGGGCCGAGCTCGCCGCCGCCGGCGCGCTGGTCGACTATGTGGAGTTGACGCAGGTCGGCCGGTTGCCGCGCCTGGCCGCGCCGCGCCGGCTCTCGGAATCGGCCTTGATGGAGATCGATACGGCGACCCGGCGCAATCTCGAACTCACCCAGACCATGACCGGCGAGCGTAAGGGCAGCCTGCTCTCGGTCATCGATCGCACGGTGACCGGCGGCGGCGCTCGTCTGCTGGCGGCACGGCTGGCAGCGCCGTTGACCGATCCGGCGGCGATCGACCGGCGGCTCGACGCCGTGGGGTGGTTGATCGCCGAAAATTCGTTGCGGGGCGACATGCGCACGATCCTGGCGCGCAGCCCCGATCTTGAACGCGCGCTCTCGCGCCTGACCGTCGGCCGGGGCGGTCCGCGCGATGTCGCCGGTGTGCGCGACGGGCTTATCGAAGCGGCGGCGCTCCGCGCCGTGGCGGGCGCATCGACGCTGCCACCGCCGCCCGATGCGGCCGAGGCGCTGGCCGGCCTTGGCGAGCACGCCGTGCTGGTCGACCGGCTGACCCGGGCACTTGGTGAATCGCTGCCCTTGAACGCGCGCGACGGCGGCTTTATCGCACCGGGCTATTCGGAAGGGCTGGACGAGGTGCGCCAGCTGCGCGACGAAGGCCGCCGCTTGATTTTGCAGCTCGAAAGCCGCTACCGCGAAGAAACCGGCGCCGAAATTTTGAAGATCAAGCACAACAATGTGCTGGGCTATTTCGTCGAAGTCACCACGCGGTTCGCCGACAAGATGGGCGAGACGTTCATTCACCGCCAGACCATGACCAATGCGGTGCGGTATTCCACCACCGAATTGGCGGATTTGGCGCGCCGCATCTCCGAAGCCGGCGACAAGGCGCTGGCAATCGAGCTGCAGCTGTTCGACGATTTGGTCGGCGAGGTGGTTTCGCGCGCGGAAGCGGTGGCCGCGGCGGCGGCCGCGGCCGCCGCGCTCGACGTTGCCGCGGGGCTGGCCGAGCTGGCGGCGGCCCGGCGCTATTGCCGGCCGGCGGTCGGCAATGGACGGGAGTTCCAGATCGAAGGCGGCCGACACCCGGTGGTCGAGGCGGCTCTGGATGCGTCCGGCGAGAGCGGATTCGTCGCCAATGATTGCGACCTCGGCGCGGACCGGCGGCTGTGGCTGGTGACCGGCCCCAACATGGCCGGCAAAAGCACGTTCCTGCGCCAGAACGCCCTGATCGCCGTGCTGGCGCAGATCGGCTCCTTCGTGCCGGCGGCGCGGGCGGAAATCGGCGTGGTCGATCGGTTGTTCAGCCGGGTTGGCGCATCCGACGATTTGGCGCGCGGCCGCTCCACCTTCATGGTCGAGATGGTGGAAACCGCGGCGATCCTGAATCAGGCGACCGAGCGGTCGCTGGTCATTCTGGACGAGATCGGCCGCGGCACCGCCACCTTCGATGGATTGTCGATCGCCTGGGCCTCGGTCGAGCATCTGCACGAGGTCAACCGCTGCCGGGCGCTGTTCGCCACTCATTTCCACGAGCTGGTGGCGCTCACCGGCCGGCTCGACGCACTCAAGCCCTATAGCATGCGGGTCAAGGAATGGGAGGGCGACGTGGTGTTCCTGCACGAGGTGGCGGCCGGCGCGGCCGACCGGTCCTACGGCATCCACGTCGCCAAGCTGGCGGGCCTGCCGGCGCCGGTAATCGCCCGTGCGGAAGCGGTGCTGGGGACGCTGGAGCAGGGCGAGCAGTCGGGTGCGGTGGCGCGGCTGGCCGAGGATTTGCCGCTGTTCGCGGCCCTGGCTGCGCCGTCGCCGCCCGCCGCGGCGGCGCCGTCGCCGGTCGAGGAGGCGCTGGCCGCGCTCGATCCGGACGACTTGACGGCGCGCGATGCGCTCGACTTGGTGTACCGCCTGAAGGCGCTGCTCGACGATTGAAATCCGGCGGCGAAGAGCAGGCGTGATCAGCACTTTTCCTTGCATTCCAATTCCCGCTGACGCATGACAGTGCGATGGAACGGCTGCGAAATAGGCGTCATATCGTCGACCGGGCGCTGGTTTATGACTCCGCATCGGCCTTGCTCGAGGATCGCGCGCCGGGCGGCGACCGGCCGCCCGAATTGCTGGTCTTTTACCGCAAGGTCGTCGACAGCGGCGTGATGGAAATCCGCCGCCGTTTCGATCTCGATCAGGACGGCGCACTCGCGGTGCAGGGCCATTGTTTCCTGATGGATCAGCTCATCCGGGTGATCCACGACGTCGCCGCGGAGCACATCTATCCGGCGGCGAACCCGACCGCGGGCGAACAGCTCTCCATTGTGGCCTATGGCGGCTATGGTCGCGGCGAACTGGCGCCGCACTCGGATCTCGATCTGCTGTTTCTCACCCCCTACAAGCTAACGCCGCGCACCGAGCAGCTGGTCGAGCACGTGCTCTACACGCTCTGGGATCTGGGCCTCAAGGTCGGCCACGCAACGCGGTCGATCGACGATTGCATTCGCCAGGCGAAGGCGGACATGACGATCCGCACCGGTTTGCTGGAGTCCCGCTTCGTCTGGGGCGAACAGGCGTTGTTTCGCGAGCTGCGCCAGCGCTTCGGCAAGGAAGTGGCCAGCGGCACCGGCCCCGAATTCGTCGAGGCCAAGCTGCGCGAACGGGACGAGCGGCATATCCGGATGGGCGATTCGCGCTATGTGCTGGAGCCGAACATCAAGGA
>CAYYBI010000581.1:0-3598 GCA_964469835.1 uncultured Rhodospirillaceae bacterium | reverse complement strand
GTCGAGCGATTCGGCGGCGGTGCGCGCGATTTCGCCGGCGCGCGCCGCGATGCCGCCCGAAATACCGGCGGGAATGATTGTCGTATCGAGGATATGATCAACATGCCGGTTTTCGACCGGAACGTAGGAGGCGGTCTCACCGGTCAGGCCCCGTGCAACGATTACGGAAATCTCCAGGGCGTAATCGATCCAACCCTCCAAAACCGCATGGTCGGTGCCGAGCGTCGCGAAGGCCTCGTCTAGCTTGGTGCCCTCGTCGATCTTGATCTGACCCTTGCCGTCATATCCGAATTTGGCGGTCTTGAGCACGGCTGGCCGGCCAATTTTCCCGACCGCGGCCTGCAGGGAGGCGAGGTTGGTAACATGCTGGTATGGCGCGGTGCCGATGCCGGCCTTGTTCAGGAACGTTTTCTCGAGCAGCCGGTCCTGCGCGGTTGCCAGGACATCCGGGCCCGGGCGCACCGGGACCCGTTGAGCCAAATACCGGACCGACTCCTCGGGGATATTCTCAAATTCCAGCGTCACCACGTCGACCGCTTCGGCAAACGTATCGAGCGCCTTGCGGTCATCGTATCCGGCGACGGTCGAGTTGGCGCACACCTGGGCCGCCGGGCTGTCGGGCCTGTCCGCAAAGGTGTGGCAGCGATATCCCAGGCGCGCGGCCGCGAGGGCGATCATCCGGCCGAGCTGGCCGTCGCCCAGGATGCCGATGACCGATCCCGGGCACAGGCGTTCCGGGCTGCTGTCATTCATCGCTGGGATTCAGGCCGACCCCCGAAGTTTGATTGGCGCGCCAATCGTCCAGCGCGGCGGCGGTCGCCGGATCGGAAAGCGCGATGACCGCGGCGGCGAGCAGGGCCGCGTTGATCGCGCCGGCACGGCCAATGGCCAGCGTGCCCACCGGTATGCCGGCCGGCATCTGGACAATCGACATCAAACTATCCATGCCTTTCAAGGCCTTGCTTTCGATCGGCACGCCAAACACCGGCAGCGGGGTCATCGATGCCGTCATGCCGGGCAGGTGGGCGGCTCCGCCGGCGCCGGCGATGATCGTCTTTAGCCCGCGATCGCGGGCGGTTTCCGCATAGTCGACCAGCCGTTTCGGTGTCCGGTGGGCGGAAACGATGCATGTTTCATGGGGAATGCCCAGTTTCTCGAGCGTTTCCGCAGCATGACGCATGGTCGGCCAGTCGGACTGGCTGCCCATGATGATTCCTACGACGGGTAATTCGGCCATTCGGCTCGCGGCCTCCCTCTGCCCTTCCGGAGGCTCCGGAGCGGCGCATTATAGGCAGCGATCCGGGTCGCGCAAGCCGCAGCGGCGGCTATAACCGGTTGATTGGCGGTTTTTCTAGGGGGCGGAGACGTAGGCGGACAAGCCACGGGTGTTTTCGTCGATGTTGAGCCTGTGGTGCACCGGCGGGAAGGCGCGCTGCTGGCAGTCCATCCGTTCACAGGATCTGCACTGAATGCCTGCGGGAATGGCGCGGTCCGGCCGTTCCAGATCGATGCCGTCCGAGTAGACCAGGTGCCCGGCATGGACCAGTTCGCAGCCGAGGCCGATCGACAGGATGCGTTGCGGGGCGCCATATCCGCCGGCCCGTTTCTGAACCGTACGCGCGATGCAGAAATAGCTGTTGCCGTCGGACATCTGCGAGACCTGGGCGTTGATGACACCCGGTGAAAGGAAGGCCGTATAGGCGTTCCAGCGCGGACACGCGCCGCCATGGCGCGGGATCCGAAGGCCGGAAGCGCTAAAGCGCTTCGAGATGTTGCCCGCAATATCGACACGCAGCATGTGCAGCGGCACGCCTTCCGCGCCGGGGCGCTGAAGGGTGGTCAGACGGTGACAGATTTGCTCGAAATTCGCATCGAAATGGTGCTGCAGCAGCTCAATGTCGTAGCGCAAGGTCCGTGCGGTTTCTAGGAAAGGGGCGTAGGGCATCATCAACGCGCCGGCAAAATAATTGGCTAACGTGATGCGGCCTAGCGCGCGCACTTCCGGTGTTCGGAGCCCACCTTCCAGCAACAACGTGTCGAAGATCGGGCTGGCGGCAAGCAGGCCAATCTGATGGCCGATCTGGAATATTCGACTACTGCGCGGCAGCATGTCCGATATTTCCAGACGCCGCGTTGCCGCGTCGTATCGCCGCGCGGCCTCCGCTCCGGGTGCCGGTGGCAGAACCACGACCCGCACGCCATAGACATTTTCGAGATAGCGGATCATGCCCGGCAGCGGGTCGCCCGTTCCGAGCTTCGCCTCCGCGTACACGCGCTCGGCTTCTTCCTCGATATCGGCAAAGTAATTACCGTTTTCCTGGATGAAATCGCCCACCTGATCGGCGGGAAGCCGGGATTCGAACTCCAAGAGCGCTTCGGCCTCCTCGGAGAGCTGCGTCGCCAGGCTGCGCATATCGGTCTGGGCATTTCGGAAACTGTCGTAGAGTGCCACCACCGCCTTTGCCGCCACTGGCGCCGCGTTGACCAGTTCGCGAATTTCCGTATTGGTCAGGTCATGCTCGTCGAACATCGTGTCGTCGAAGGTTTCCATCAGGTCGGCGACCAGCCGGCTTTCGTCATCATCCGACAAATCCGCGATATTGAGAGAAAATACCTCGGCTAACTTCAATAGTAGTCCGACGGTCACATTGCGGTGGTTATGCTCGATCAGATTGAGATAACTAGGTGAGATGCCTAATCGCTCGGCGAGCTGCGCTTGGCTCAATCGGTTATCGCGGCGTAATCGGCGAATTTTTGCACCGAGGCGAACCTTGAGGCGGTTGGCCTTTGTCGCGGCCTGAATTTCAGCGGGCATGGCGATGCCTTTTATTTACAGAGATGACAATTTACAAATTATTAATTTTCAAAAATTTACATCAAAATAAACAATATACCAAGGGGTTATTGACGTACTGACGAACTAGTAATTTATTTACATCATCTAATTCACAGCCTTTTCAGTGCCTATGACGCGCCCATCGGCAAGACTACGCACTTAAAAAGACAAGTAAATTAAACCCATGTGAGGCATGCCATGAATGAGATTTTCCACCCGACCAAGCCGATGCAAGATAATCTGAGCACCGGATTGGATTCGAAAAATGAGGTTCGGAGCCATGACCGGCTCACCACGTCGACTGAATACGACGACGGCAATCCGGCGACGATCGTTCCCACGGCATTGAAGCCGGCGGCGATTCCCGGCGGAATGGACGAGGCCCGGCGCGACTACACGCCGGAAGATGTCGAAAGGTTGCAAGGATCGATCCGTGTTCGCCACACCCTGGCTGAAATCGGTGCTCGCAAGTTACGGCGGCTGCTGCAGGAT
The DNA here is from genome assembly GCA_964469835.1 of uncultured Rhodospirillaceae bacterium. Lineage (GTDB taxonomy): Bacteria > Pseudomonadota > Alphaproteobacteria > UBA8366 > UBA8366 > JAOTYV01. The sequence goes on along the minus strand of CAYYBI010000581.1, from coordinate 270 downwards.
GAGGAATTTGTTCCCACGTTCGGTGCGTTCACCGGCAACCAGGCGGTGCAACACGCCAAGGCCGGTCTAAAGGCGATTTACCTTTCCGGCTGGCAGGTCGCGGCCGATGCCAACAGCGCCGGGCATATGTATCCGGATCAGAGTCTTTACCCGGTCGACAGCGTGCCCAACGTGATCAAGCGGATGAACCAGGCGTTGATGCGAGCCGACCAGGTTCAACATCTGGAGCGCACGGACGGGACGTCTTCGGAAGAGATCGACTATATGTTG
>CAYYBI010000580.1:0-11714 GCA_964469835.1 uncultured Rhodospirillaceae bacterium | reverse complement strand
GCGCGTAGCGAAGCCGTCGGCGTACATCTCCTGTGCGTCGGGCAGGAACACAAGATCGGCACCCAATGCCGACAATTTGGCGCGGTCGGCCGCCTCCTCCCGTGGGTAGGTTTCGAAATCCTCGGTCGGGCCGAACTGCGTCGGATTGACAAAGATCGTCACGACAGTCCAGCGGCAGTCGGTGAGGCTCGCGCCGACGAGCGCGAGATGGCCGTCGTGCAGCGACCCCATAGTCGGCACCAATCCTATGGAATCACTTTCCCTGCGCCAGGTGCTAATCCGTTTGCGGAGCCCGGCAACCGTGCGCACGATTACGGGCGGGGACGACGTCATGGCCGCTACTCCGCCGCCGGGCGCGTCTTCGTGCCGAAGCATTGCTCGGTACCCGGGAATACGCGGGACCGCACGTCCTTGCCATAGGCTACCGCCGCCGCTTCGAGCTGATCGCCGAGTTCCGCGTACCGTTTGACGAATTTAGGTTTGAATTTGGAAAATAGGCCGACCAGATCGTCGGTCACGAGGATTTGCCCGTCGCACGCCGGTGAAGCGCCGATGCCGATGGTCGGAATCTCGACGTTCTCGGTGATGCGCCGCGCAAGAGGCTCCATGACGCCCTCGATCACCGTCGCGAAAGCGCCCGCTTCGGCAATTGCTACTGCGTCCTGCAGGATTTGTTCGGCCTCGTCGCCGCTTCGCCCGCGTACCCGGAATCCGCCCGCTGCATTCACGTATTGCGGAAGCAGTCCAATATGGCCAAACACGGGAACGCCCCGCTCGCTCAGAAACCGTACGGTCTCGGCCATCTCCGCACCGCCCTCGAGCTTGACGCCCTGACATTGGGTTTCAGCCATGATCCGCGCTGCACTGCGAAATGCCTGTTCCGGACTTTCCTGATAGCCGCCGAAAGGCAGGTCGACGATAACGCAGGCGTGCTCCGTCGCACGGGTCACCGCACGGCCATGCGCGATCATCATATCGAGGGTCACCCCGACCGTGCTGTCCATGCCATAAATTACCATTGCCAGCGAATCGCCGACCAGCAGTAGGTCCATGTGCGGATCCAAAAGCTGGGCAACCGGCGCGGTGTAGGCGGTGAGGCACGCCAGAGGCTCTTTGCCTTTTCGCCGACGAATTTCGGGCACGGTCACCCGGCCCTGACGTTGCTTATTGGTCATGTTTCAAACCCGTTCTATGTGGCTGATGCGATACGCAGAGCCGGAAGGGTCAATCAATGCCTTCATATAGGAGCATTTTCGCCGAAACAATTGCTGCGATGCAAAACTATTATGTCACATTAGAGGTAGCTCGATACGGAAAACGGTGCCTTCCGCACTGCTTTCGACAAGCTCGAGATCTCCGCCGTGATTGCGCACCAGTTCGCGCGCGATCGCCAGCCCCAGCCCAGTGCCGCCGGCGCGGACCGAACCTTCGAACGGTTGAAATAGTTTGTCGCGGGCGCGGGGGGGCAGGCCGGGCCCGTTATCGGCCACGTCGATGCGGACCCAGCGGCCATTGGACGTCGCGTCGATTGAAACCGACATGGCGCCGGCTTCAGCAGCATTTCGGACAAGATTGTTCAATATCCGGAACAGCTGATCCCGGTCGGCTTCAAGCTCCAATTCGGCCGGAATTCGGTTTTCCACCGATGCCTCGTCATCATCTGCGGGCGCCATCTCGTTGCAGACATCTTCGACCAGCGTTCGCAGTGGAAAACGGCTGCGCGAAACGTCCGGCTGGTCCTGGCCGACAAAATCAAGCGTTTGGCTGCACAGCTTTACGGCACGCTCTATCGATGAGAACAGGGTTGGCGTAACCCGGCGCACCTCCGGATCGTCGACGGCGCCCAGCCGGTCGGAGATCAGCAATGCGGAAGCAAGGATGCCGCGAAGATCGTGATTGACCTTGGCCACCGCGGTGCCGAGCGCGGCAAGGTGGGCCCGCTGTTTCAAGGTTGCGCGCAACCGGGTTTGCATGCCTGCCAGTTCGCGCTGCGCGGTGCCGATCTCGTCCTGTCGAGGTGATGGGCGGATGACTCGCGCCGCGTCCTCAGGATCTTCGCGAAAGGCCACCATATTGGCGGTGATGTAGCGCATCGGCCGGACCAGCAGCAGGTGTAGCGCCCAATAAACCAATGTCGCAGTGATCAGGGAGATGAAGATGGAAAGTCCGAGGATGCGCCAACCGAAACCGATCATCGCCCGGCGCATCGGCGCTTCATCGACTACGACTTCGATGGTCACCGACGCATTCTTCGGCGATGGGCCGACAATGCGGATGACGCGGTCCTCAGTGCGCCACAGCGTCATGAAAGTGTCGCTGAGATGCGGAAGCATGCTCGCTTTTTCGAGGCTAAAGCTCTCCGCGACCGGTGGAGGGGCCGCTTTGCCGCTCAGGACCAGGCGAGCGCCGCCGCGCCGGACGAACAAGCCGTAGGCGCCGACCTGATCGAGCAGCTCCTTGCGCAGCATTTCGCTGACCATCCGGTCCGGGGTCGCGTCCAGCGCCAGGATGGCGAGATGGCCCAGGCCGAGCTTCTCTTCCATCCAGTTTTCCCGAAATCGTGCGATCGATGGCACAAATATCAGGACTTCCGCGATCATGACGAAGGCGATGGTCAGCACAAGCAGACGGGATGAAAGACTTCTCATGGCCGTTTCACGAAACCGCGAACGTCTACCGTTTCACCGAAGAGCCAAGGGGCCATGCACGCATACGGGTGATTTTACCTGAAAGAACCCTGTTATGCGACGTTTAGCTTTTGCGGGCTTTGACGCGCTTGTAGACAATCGGCAAAATGGCCAGAATTGCCAGGCCAATCAAGGCAGTAAGGATTTCAGGGGTCAGAATGCCCCTGGCGGTAAATTCTTCGCCGGAATCGAAGATGCTGCCGAGCCCGGTGCCGACGGCGATGTAAACGAAGCTGCCCGGGATAATGCCGATAAAGGTGGCGATCACGAAGACCCGCAGGCTGACCCCGAGGAATGCGGGGACCAGATTTACGATAAAGAAGGGAAAGAGCGGAATCAGGCGCAGGACCAGCAAGTAATTCAATGCGTTTTCGCTGAAGCCATCCTCCATTTTGCGCAGAAAAGGGCCGGCCTTGGCGCGTAAAATGTCGCCCAACGCAGTCTTAGCGGCAATGAACAAGATCGTCGCGCCGATGGTCGCGGCAAAGACGACATACAGCGTTCCGAGCACCTGTCCGAACAGAAATCCGCCGGTAATCGTCATCACGGCGCCGCCCGGGAGCGAGAATGCGACGACGGCGATGTAGATGCCGATGAAGACCAGCGCCGCAAGAACGGCCGATTTTTCCACGTGACCAAGCAGCCAGGCCCGGTTTTCCCGCAATGCCTCGAAGGTCAGATATTGATCAAGGTCGAAAGCAAAAAAGGCGATCAGACCGGCCACCAGCACCAGGAGCGGAACGATTTTTTTGGCTTCGAACCGTTTGGCGCTCCCGTCCGGTTGCTCCAATTCCATTGATCTCTCCCAATCTCGGCGGCGCATTGCGGTTCATGCGGTATTTGGTGTCTACTATGTGTCTGGCGATGCCGCGATTCACCTTACTGTGATTACTCCGCTACTGTGAACCGGCGCGGCCAAGGAGGAATCGAAGTCCTGACCTATGGGTTAATTGACTTGGATCAGGTGAGCTTCTATACACCGGGCTCGAAATACAGGGGCACAGGAGACTTGCCGTGAAACGCACCTATCAGCCAAGCCGCCTCGTGCGCAAGCGTCGCCACGGGTTCCGCTCCCGAATGGCAACAAAAGCAGGACGCCGCGTATTGGCCCGCCGCCGAAAAAAGGGCCGCAACCGGCTCTCTGCCTGACGTCATGCGATGGGCTGTCTGCCCGATCAAACGCCGGCCGGATTATTTGCGGGTCGCTGCGCGCGGGCGCAAAGTTGCGACGCCCGGCCTGGTTTTGCAGGCCTGCCGGCGTTCGTCGCGAACGAGCCCATTGCGCGTCGGATTGACGGCCAGCCGGAGGGTCGGCGGCGCGGTTCAGCGGAATCGCGCGCGTCGGCGCTTGCGCGAGGCCGTCGCGAGGGTTATGCCTCTGCACGCTGCCACGGGGCATGACTATGTCGTCATTGCCCGGGCGGCTTCCGTGCGACGCCCGTTTTCGGCGCTGGCACATGACCTTGAAGTTGCCTTGAAGCGTCTCGATTTATGGCGCAACGACTAATGTCGGATCGGAGCCTCTAACGCCAATGGGTGCCGCTGCCAGAATCTTGCGCACCGCTATTCGCGGATATCAATTGTTTTTGTCGCCCTTTACAGCCGGCTCGTGCCGCTTTGCGCCGAGCTGTTCGCACTACGCGATGGAAGCGATTGAGCGACATGGCGTGATTTCCGGGAGCTGGATGGCGGCGCGCCGCGTATTCCGCTGCAATCCTTGGGGCGGATGCGGGTTTGATCCGGTGCCACCCAACGCTTCGGGTCGCGATCATGCGGCGACCACAACCAATAATTCGAACATTCGGGTGACGGCGCGATAATGGGTGATCAAAAAAACCTTCTTGTGGCAATCGTGTTGTCGATTGCGATTCTCTTTACCTATCAGATTTTCTACGAAATGCCGCGCGCCGATCGGGAACGCGCAAAGCAGCAGAAGGTGGCGCAGCAGAAAAAGACGTCGCCGCAAGCGGAAGCGCCGAAAGTCGGCGCACAGACCGGCACGCCTGGTGCGCCCGGTACGGCGGCGGTACCCGGAAGCGTCGCCGGCGATACGCCCAGCCTCGGCGTCGACACGTCCGGTGTCGTGGGCGCCACCACGGCAAGTCCGGCGGCGCAGCGCGAAGCGGCGCTGAAGGCGGTGCCAAGAATTACCATCGACTCGCCGCGGCTAGAAGGATCGATCTCGCTGAAGGGTGCGCGGATCGATGACCTGTCGCTCAGGGGATATCGGGAGACCATCGAAAAAGACAGCCCGCTGGTTGAACTGCTGCAACCGCTCGGGACCAGCAAACCGTATTATGCCGAATTCGGCTGGCTCGGCGACCGCGCCCTCAAGCTTCCAAACCGCAATTCCGTGTGGACCACGAACCGCGACACCATCACGCCGGGCGTGCCGGTGACGCTGAGCTGGGACAATGGCGACGGGCTGGTCTTCGAACAACGGATCACGCTCGACGACAATTACATGTTCACGGTGACGCAGCGGGTCAGAAACAATGGTACCGAGCCGATTACCCTTGCGCCCTATGGCCTGATTTCCCGCACGGGCACGCCGGAAATCCTGGGGTTCTACATTCTTCATGAGGGGTTGATTGGCGTTCTCAACGAGACGCTGAACGAGGTGGACTATTCGGACCTGGTCGAGGATGGACCGCAGCGCTACGAATCGAACGGCGGCTGGCTCGGCATCACCGACAAGTACTGGCTGACGGCGCTCATTCCTGACCAGAAACAAACCATCAAGGCGAGTTTCAACAGCGGCAGCGTCAACGAAATCGCTAAATATCAGGCGGACTACCTGCTGGAAACGCGGAACATTCCGGCCGGCGGCGAAATCGAACTGACGAATCATCTCTTTGCGGGGGTGAAGCAAGTGCCCCTGCTCGACGCCTACGAGGCGGAAGTCGGCGTTCCCCGGTTCGACCTCGCCGTCGATTTCGGATGGTTCTATTTCCTCACCAAGCCGATTTTCTATGCTCTGTTATGGCTGCAGAAATATATCGGCAATTTCGGCCTGGCTATTCTGGTGCTAACCGTCGGCATCAAGCTGCTGTTCTTCCCGCTTGCCAACAAGTCCTACAAGGCGATGGCCAGGATGAAGGCGTTGTCGCCGAAGATGCAGGCCTTGAAGGAGCGCTTCGGCGACGACCGCCAGAAGATGAATGAGCAGCTGATGAAGCTGTACAAGGAGGAAAAGGTGAATCCGGCCGCCGGCTGCCTGCCGATGGTCATTCAGATCCCCGTTTTCTTCGCGCTTTATAAGGTTCTGTTCGTCACCATCGAGATGCGCCACGCACCATTCTACGGCTGGATTCAGGACCTCTCCGCGCGGGATCCGCTGGGGATGCTGACGCTGTTCGGTCTGATCGACTGGCAGGTGCCGGCGATTCTGGATGTCGTCAATATCGGCATCTGGCCGCTGATCATGGGAATTTCCATGTTCCTGCAGCAGAAACTCAATCCTGCGCCGACCGATCCGATGCAGGCCAAGATCTTCATGTTCATGCCGATCATCTTTACTTTCATCCTCGCCCCCTTCCCGGCGGGCCTGGTGATTTATTGGGCCTGGAACAACGTTCTGGGAATCGCGCAGCAATGGACGATCATGAAGCGCATGGGCGTGAAGTGACGTCGGCAGACGCCGAGCAAATCGAATCCGCGCGCAAGCTTTTTGCCCAGGAATGCCGGTTCGTCACCGGGGCCGCCAGTCTGGACGGGTTGCCGGCTGATGGCTTGCCCGAGGTTGCCTTTGCCGGCCGGTCGAATGTCGGCAAGTCCAGCCTGATCAACGCCCTGACGGGACGGAAGACCCTCGCCCGGACCTCGAACACGCCGGGCCGCACGCGGCAACTGAACTTCTTCGAATTGGGCGGCCGGCTGATGATCGTCGACCTGCCGGGATACGGTTACGCCAGGGCGTCGAAAGCGGAAGCGCGGGCGTGGACGCGATTGACGCGGGACTATCTGCGCGGCCGGGCCGGGCTGCGGCGGCTTTGCCTGTTGATCGACGCCCGCCATGGGCTGAAGCCGTCGGACCGCGAGCTCATGGCAATGCTGGCGGAGACGGCGGTGCCCTATCGCGTAATCCTGACCAAGGCGGACAAGCCGAAAGCGGTGGAACTCGCCGCCCGTCGTTCGGAGATCGAACAAGAGCTGCGCTCCCATGCGGCCGCGATGCCGGAGGTGTTGGCGACGAGCGCACGCACGGGATCGGGCATTGCCGAACTGCGTGCCGATCTCGCCACCCTAGCGACAGACAGCTGATTGGTTTAAAAAGCCGATCGTGCACCTGACAGCCCGCCAATGCGGTTCCACACTGTTGAAAGACGCAGTAAAGGTTTCCGAGCGATGACCAGCGAAAAAATTCAACTCCGACAGAAATGGCTCGAACGGGCCGGGATATTGACCGAGGCCCTGCCCTATATGCGGCGCCATGCGGGCCATACTTTCGTCATCAAATACGGCGGCCACGCCATGGGTGACGCGGAACTCGCCGCTGTCTTCGCGCGCGACGTCGTGTTGCTGAAGCAGGTCGGCATTAATCCGGTTGTCGTGCATGGCGGCGGTCCGCAGATCGGCGCAATGCTTGAGCGGCTGAAAATCAAAAGCGACTTTGTCGACGGGCTGCGGGTGACCGACGCGGCGACCGTGGAAATCGTCGAAATGGTGCTTTCCGGACAGATCAACAAGCAGATCGTCGCCAGCATCGCCGATGCCGGCGGCCGAGCCGTCGGACTTTCCGGCAAGGATGGCGGCCTGATCCGGGTGCGCAAGCTCGAACGGACGGTCCGGGATCCGGATTCGAATATCGAAAAAGTGGTCGATCTGGGATTCGTCGGCGATCCCGATCATGTGGATCCCCATATCCTGAACGTGCTACGCAACACCGATATCATCCCGGTGATTGCGCCGCTCGGCGTCGACGGGAACGGCCAGACCTTTAACATCAATGCGGATACGGTTGCCGGCGCGGTTGCCGCCGCGCTGGGGGCGACCCGTTTGCTCCTGCTTACCGATGTGGAGGGTGTGATGGACAAGGATAGCGCGCTGATACCGGAGATGACGATACGGGATGCGGCGGCGCGCCGGCAGGACGGCACCCTGACCGGTGGGATGATCCCCAAGGTGGAAACCTGTGTCGACGCCGTCGACAAGGGTGTCGAGGCGTCGGTCATTCTTGACGGTCGGGTACCGCACGCGATCCTGCTGGAACTCTTCACGGAGCATGGATCGGGCACTCTGATCCGCGCCGATTGATGGGCGGGAAGGCACGATGACCGAGGCGCTTCGAAATACCGCGTGTTGGATCTTCGATCTCGACAATACGCTGTACCCGGCCGCCTGCAATTTGTTCCTGCAGGTGGATCAACGGATCCAACAATTCGTCATGGACCTTCTGAAGCTGGAGCCGGACCAGGCGCGGCTGGTCCAAAAAGATTACTTTCACCAATACGGCACCACGTTGAACGGCTTGATCCACCATCATGGTGTCGAGCCGGGCGTCTACCTCGACTTTGTGCACGATATCGACGTTACGCCGGTTCCGCCGAGCCCGGCGCTCGATTCCGTGCTCGCGCGTTTGCCGGGGCGTAAGCTGGTTTATACCAACGGGTCGGTCCCGCACGCGGATCGCGTTATGGAGCGCTTGGGCGTTTCGCATCATTTCGATGGCATATTCGACATCGTTGCGGCCGATTATGTGCCGAAGCCGGATCCTGGCGCTTATGATGAATTTGTTCGCCGGTTCGGCGTTGCGCCGGAGGATTCGGTGATGGTCGAAGACATCGCCCGCAACCTCGCCCCGGCGCACGCTCTGGGCATTACCACGGTCTGGTTGCGCAGCGATCATCATTGGTCGGGTGGCAGTGCGGACGATCCGCATATCGATCACGTCATCGACGACCTGGTGGATTGGCTCGACACCGTTGCTCCTGAGTAGGCCGCATCGGCGATTTTGGCGGAGGCCGGCCCTCGACTGATTTTCCGCATGGCGCGCGTTTGCGAAGACGGTTGCTTGCGACGGCCAAGCGGACGCGGCAAGCTATGGGAACGTGGAAATTGCGTGGACGGGCCGTCTATGAAGGCGGCAGCGCGCAGATTGCCCATTTCAAGGAAGGGAGCAGACAGCGATGCACAAACGGATCGACCACATGGTGGTGCGGGTGAAGGATCTGGACGAGAGCCTGCGGAACTATCAGGACAAGCTCGGCATGACGGTGAGCAAGGGGCCGGACGATATTCCAAATCTGGGGATGCGGCGTGCCATCCTGCCGATGGGCGACAGCGGGCAGTTCATTGAGCTTGCCGAACCGCTGGGCGAAGGCGGCGCTATCGGGCGGTCGCTGGAGCGCTACGGTGAAGGCGTGCACCTGGTGGCGTTGGCGGTGGACGATTTGGCGAAGGCGGTCGAGCAGATGAAGGCCAACGGCACCCAGCTTATCGAGGCCGGTGCCCAGGTGTTCATTCATCCCCGCGACTCGCACGGTGTGCTTTATCAACTCGTCGAGCGCAAATAGAGCCGGGCCGGGCGTAGCCGTCAACGAGGTCGACGGATAGCCCGCCCGATGCGCGGGTCTCCATCCCTGTCCTCGCCGCACGCTACGACCCCGGTCGACCTTTTATGTGTGTCGGCTCAAGTTCCGATAGACGTGCGCGCAGCTTCTGAAGAAATCCTTCGGTGCCGCGTTTGTCGATGATCGCCGTAAAATCGGCGCGCTGCATAATAATCATGCTAACGCCCTCAACGATGACGTCGACAATTCTCGGCCCTGACTTGAATTGACGAACGCGCCAGTTGACCTTTATGGGCTTGGGGGTTCTTGGTCCCTCGAAATGGGTGCGCACTAAGACGTCGTTTCTGCCGACGGCTTTTTTGCTGATAACACGCACCCTTTGGTCCGAATAACCGTTTAGTCGGATCGAATAGTATTTAACGAGCCATTCCTCGAAGAGCCTACCGTATTGCTGCCGCTGAGGGGACGACATGCGGTTCCAATGCTTTCCGACAACGAAACGACTGATCTTTTCCATCGCGAAGTTTTCGGTCAGGAGCGATTGAAACCTCTTTTCGCGAGTCTCGACTGTTGTCTGCCGGCTGTCCAACACGGTGATGGCGTCCTGCGCGAGCGCCTTGATGAACATACTTGGATCCGTTGAGATTGGCCCGTTGGCGGCGGCGGTGCCGGCATGGAACAAGCCGGCAAGGGCCGTGCCCAAGACGATCAGCGCGGCGGCCACGCTGAGCTTCTGAGATTTTTTCGGATTCATTTTGGTATCCTCCGCGACGTTTTGTTGGGCTGGACATCGATGCGAGCGATCATCGAGGGGTGGAAGGCGCAGAAATACGCCGGCGAAAGACCTTCCTTGACGACCATTTCCCATTTCGCATTCGGAGCGATCGAACCTGAATCCCAACTCCCGTCCTTGGCTGTGGCGGTATGGGGAACGAAATCCTTGTTCACCCAAACGATGGTATCGCCCGGGTTGATTGCCTGGTCCGGGGAGACGAATTTGAATTTCTGAATGGCGATAACGACACGGCGTCCCTCGGCCGCAGTGCTCGGGCTCGCCGGATGAAAAGCGATTGTGGCGGCGAGTGCCGCCACAATCAGCTTCAGCGCTAGGATGCGACGAGACATCACCGTCAGCTTCCGACCGCAGAGGCCATTTTCTCGGCATGCTTTTCGTGCGCCCTGAAAATGATCAGGGCTTCCTTGAACAGGGCTTTGACTTCGGGGTGTTCGATGTTCGGGATAAACGTTCCCTCGACCAGACCGTTAACAGATTTATGATAGGCGAACTCATTTTCCGCATACCGGCGGTCGAAGGCGGCGCCGCTCAACTGGCTCATTTCCTCGACCAGCTTGTCGGAACCGGCATTGAGTTGCTGGCTGAGAAAGTTGTCCTGGGCCGAGGCCTTGAGTTTCTTCAACAGAGCCAGAGCCCGGTCGTTTACCGCGCTGTGGTCGCGGATCATGGTTTTTGCGAATTTATGGATCGCCGGATTCTTGGATTTCGCCAGCGCAAGATACGCGTACCGGATGTCGATCAAGTCGGCGGTATACGCTACATGCGCAATTTCGAGATCATTGAGTTCGGCGGGTGACTTTGCATCGGCGGCAACGCTCATGAGCACGAGCAGAGCCAAAGGGGCTACGAGAAACTTCTTCAACATCGTATCGTCTCCTGTCATAGGACTGTGTCGCGGCAGGGGGAATTCCCTGCCGTTTCAACCACCAGGGGTTAGCTGAGGTCGTTGGGGGATTTGGTCGCGATTTTCGACCAGTTCCGGTCGGCTTTCTTGATGAAAACGGGAATGTCCGACCGCCATAGTTTCTGAACCTCAGGGTTGAGATTCAGATACAGCTTCCCGGCGACGATCCGCCATTGGTGCGGGTCACCGTCAAACTTCGCGCCCACGGCCACGCCATAAGCGCAATAGCCGCCGTATTGCGGCAGGTATTTCTCTGGGTCGTCCGTGAAGGCCTTGAGATGGTCTTCGCTGGCGAACCGGTAGGTGGCCTCGTTGTGAACGGCCGAAAACTTCGCGCGGCCGATCGTGGGCCGGCCTTTCGTGAAATACGCGACCACGTCGTAGCCGTGTACGGCAAGGCCATAGCCTTTCGCGGTCAATCCGTGTGAGACATTGGTCGCGTTGTTGGCGCCGGCGACGCTCGCCGCAACCAGACCGGTGAAAATCGTGATTACCGTGAAGGCGGCGATAAAACTGCGAATGATCTGCATGTCGATCTTCCTTTTCTTGTGTGGTGGAGCGACGCCGGTCTAAGCGGCGTGGTATGGCGCGGTCGAATTTGCGTTGGGCCCGTCGGCAGTCGCGACGGACATCGTGTCCGTTTGAACGGCGTCCTCGTCGATGGCGGACAAATCGTCCATCGCCGCCCGGATCATGCGTTTTTCGTTGCGAATGATGATGTCGGGCGCGTGCATGCCGACGAGCCGCTTCAGCCGGTTGTTGCGGTTGATGACGCGCCGGTACAGGTCGAGCCGGTCTGTCGGGTTATTGATGTG
>CAYYBI010000579.1:0-4829 GCA_964469835.1 uncultured Rhodospirillaceae bacterium | reverse complement strand
TGGCAAGACGATTCGGCTGGGCTCCCGCGAATGGTGCGGCGGTACTGCGGGCGAGGCTGAAAATTGTGAGTTTTGGTTGAACGAGCCTGGCCGGGCGCCGGTCCGGTTCGGTTTCGTCGACCGATTGCGCGACGATGCACGCGACACCGTGGCCGCGTTGAAAGCATCCGGCCGCACCATTGCCTTGCTCTCCGGAGACCGGGCTATGGCCGTTGCCGCCGTCGCCGAGAGGGCCGGTATCGAGGATTGGCAGGCCCAATGCGTGCCTGCCGGCAAGGTGGCGCGGCTGGAACAATGGCGCGCAAACGGCCGTCGCGTTTGCATGATCGGCGATGGCCTGAACGATGCGCCGGCTCTCGCCGCGGCGCACGCTTCGATCTCGCCGGCGACGGCCGCGGATATCAGCCAGACCGCGGCGGATGTGGTGTTTCAGGGCGAATTGCTCGGTCCCGTCGACACGGTGTTGCGCACGGCCCGGTCGGCGCTTCGCATCGTGCGCCAGAATTTCGCGCTGGCGCTGCTCTACAACGCGGTCACCATCCCGCTTGCAATGGCGGGTCTGGTGACGCCGATCATCGCCGCGGCGTCGATGTCCGCGTCATCGGTTCTGGTCGTCTTGAACGCCTTGCGTTTGGGCTGGGGACGCCCGCGATGAGCGGCCTGCTCTATCTTATTCCGGTTGCGATCGGGCTTGGTATCCTCGGCCTTGCTGCTTTCCTTTGGTCGCTCAAATCGGCGCAGTTCGAGGATCTCGACGGTGCGGCAAACCGCATTTTGTTCGATGACGAAGTGCCGGAGAACGAGAATTCCCCAACGACCGCCGCGGGCGATCCGCCCGCGGATTTCCGGCCTCCCACCGGCGGACCGCCGGGGCCCGGATAAAACCGGCCACTGCTATTTGGTCTTTTCCATCGTGCCATATTGGTCCAGAACCGCATTTCGCAAGCGGCGGTATCGGCGTTCCGAGCGGCCGGCGAAGAGCGGGTCATACGGGCTTTCCCAGCTCGCCTCTATCTCCTTCCAATCCGTGTCCGTCAAGCTTTCGGCGGCGGCCGGGAACATGGTTTCGTCTTCGTAGCGCATATGCGTGCGATAGGCATCCAGGAATGCCTGCGCCTCGTCGCTGAACGTCGTGCGCGCGACTTCCCGCTGCTGGCGCACATCGTGGACAAGCGCCAGGAATATCCGCGTCTGCGCCATGAGGCGATTGTGCTCTTCATGCAGGTCGCCCATCGGCGCGGCGGCGTCGGGATCCCGCTTCTTTAGCCGCTCCAAAATCAGGTCTTCGAGCGGGTGGTGATAAATATCCGGATAGGCGATGCAGTAATCAAGGATATCGACAATCAGATCGTAATCGGGCGGTTCGCCACGTTTGAATGTGGACAACTCCTGCTCGAAGACGCCAAACAGCTTCTTTATGTTCTCGTGATCGCGATACAGCAGGTCCAGTAATCCGGGCATCGGGCGGCTCCCTTATCGCGCATACAAACTTCCATTTTCAATTGTTCAAAATAGGAGCCCCAGCGCATTGAGGCAAATCAAAGCTGTCGTGGCCGCGTGTCGCAAAATGCGTTACCCCCAAATGCATAAAGACGGTAGCCAAACGGTGCCCCGCATCCCATCGACGCGCCCCCTTCAATTGCCCGCCAATGTGAATACCCCTTTGCCGGTGGCGGGTGAGACCGAAGGAGCGACATTGAAGCGGAGCCTGACGTTGCCGTTGGTCGTGCTGTATGGTTTGGGCACGACGGTCGGTGCCGGTATCTATGTGCTGATTGGCAAGGTCGCGGGATTGTCCGGGTTCCTGACGCCGATGGCGTTTCTCACTGCCGCAGCGATCATGGCGTTTACGGTCTTTTCGTTCGCCGAGCTGGCGGCGAGGTTCCCCGAAAGCGCCGGCGAGGCGGTGTACGTCTATCAGGGCTTTCGCATCCGCCTGCTGTCCGTGCTTGTCGGTCTGGCGGTTGCCTTCATGGGCATTGTGTCCAGCGGCGCCATCATCCACGGATTCATCGGCTACTTGGGGCAATTTTTGGAAGCCCCGGCGCATTGGGAAATCGTCGCCGTTGTGGTGGTCCTGACCGCCCTGGCCGCATGGGGAATCACCGAATCCGTCGCGGTTGCGGCAACCGCGACCATCATCGAGCTCGGCGGCCTGTTGCTCGTGATCGGCGGCGCGATGACCCGGTTACCGGAGGCGCAAATCGATTGGTCGGGTTTTTTCGTACCGGGCGACACGGCTGCCTGGAGCGGAATTTTCGCCGGGGCGCTGCTCGCCTTCTACGCCTTCATCGGTTTTGAGGACATGGTCAATATCGCCGAGGAGGTGAAAGACGTCAGGCGGTCTCTTCCCAAGGCGATCCTTTTGACCTTGGTCATCACGACGGTGCTCTACGTGGTTCTGGCGATGGCCGCGGTCTCGGTGGTGCCGCTGCAAATCCTCGCGGCGTCTGACGCTCCATTGGCGCTCCTGTTCCAGCGCAGCACGGGCATGTCCCCGGCCCTGGTGAGCGCAATCGCGCTGGTCGCGGTGCTGAACGGGGCATTGATCCAAATTATCATGGCGGCGCGCGTTTTGTATGGCCTCAGCAAGCAGGGCTGGCTCCCGCAAATTTTCGGCCGCATCCATCGTACACGGCGAACTCCCGTGAATGCGACGGTGTTCGTAGGATTGACGGTTTTGGCCTTTACCCTGCTGCTGCCGATCGTGACGCTTGCGCGCATCACCTCGCTTTTTATGCTGGCGATCTTTGTCCTGATCAACCTTGCTCTTTGGCGGGTCAAAGTTCGAAACCGGGATGATGTGACCCAGCCCTGTTATCCGATTTGGGTTCCGGTTTTAGGGTTCGTCGCGAGCGCCGGTTTTCTGGCGGGCCAGCTCTATGTGCTCTGGCCGTGACGACAATTCATGCGCGGCCGCGGCGTTGCTCGATGGGCGCTGGGATCCCTACTCATCCGATCCGTAGGTGGTGCGAGCCGTCTCCGGGCTAATATAGCCATAGGCGAGATCACGATCGACGAGGTCGCGGGCGCGCTCGCGCGGATCGCCGCAGCCCCCGCCGCCGGCGGCATGATGAACAATCAGGTCTCCCGGTTGAATGGGCGTGTCGTTGCTGCGGCCGTTCAGTTCGATTTTTTCGTTCCCCCGTTCGATCCAGATCGCGTGGGGGCTGCCGTCGGCGCCGCCATGCACGCCGAAGGGCGCGACGACCGTGCCTTCGCCCGCGATGTTAAGCACTGCCGGACCCGCGCCACGGTATCGCAGCGCAACCACTCCCCCGGCGCCACCCCGCTGCTTGCCGGCGCCGCCGCTGTCTTGTGTCAGTGCATATGTCTCGATCTCGAAGGGATAGGAAGCTTCGACGCGCTCGATGCTGGCACTGGGGGTGCCGCCCGGGTTTTGCATGCCGCCGACATTGACCCAGCCATCCTCCCCTTTGTTGGCGCCGAAGCCGCCCTTGTTTGAGAAGTAGTGATAGATGTAGGAACCCGTTTTAGGGTCGTTTCCCGCAATGACATACCGGAACCGGCGCGCGGCGCCCGCCACGACCGCCTCGAGCGCCGCACCTTCCATCGCCCGCAGGACGGATTCGATAATCACCGCGGCGGTAAAGGTCGTGCAGCCGGTGACCGGCGCCGGCGACACCGAGTCCACGAGGCTTCCCTTGCGCGTCAAGATCTTGATGGCGCGGGTGCTGCCCTCGTTCAGAACCTGCTGGTCGTTGCTAAGGTAGAAGAATGCTATGTAAACGCATGCGCTCGTGTTTGCGATCGGACTGTTGAAATAGGACGCGACTTGGTCGCCGACTTCCCGAAAATCGACTTCGACCTCATCCTCGCGAACCGTAACCGTGACAGGCACCGGATACCGTTCCGTCGCGACGCCGTCGTGATCCAGATAGCTGACGCTCTTGTAGACGCCGGGCTTCCAACACCGAATATGCGCGCGCATCGCCGCTTCGCCCGCGTCCAGGATCGCGGCGCTGCAGGTTTCGATGCGTGCCGTGCCATAGCGGTCCAGCAGCGTCTCCAGCCGCTCGGCACCGACGTCGACGGACGACAACATAGCCATGATATCGCCATGCGTATCTTCCGGCTTACGGGTGTTTTCGCAGACCATTCGCAGCACGTCGCCACGCAATTTTCCGCCGGCGACCAGCTTGACGGGAGGAATGCGAATCCCTTCGTGGAAAATTTCGCGGGCGCTGGGGCTGTAGCCGCCAGCGGAAATCCCGCCCGTGTCGCTTTGATGCGCGCGGATCGCGACCCAGAATCGGAGCCGGCCGTCACGGAACACCGGTTTGACAAGTGTAATATCGGGAAGATGGCTGCCACCCCAATACGGATCGTTCGCCATCAACACGTCATCGGGGCTGATGTCGTCATGGAAATCTTCCGCCATCGCGCGGACGGCGAAGGGCATCGCGCCCATATGGATCGGCGTCCGCTCGGCTTGCGCCACCACCTGCGCGGTGCCGTCGAGGACCACCGCCGACAGATCCCGCGACTGGTTCAAAAGCGGCGAGAAGCAGGTGCGCACCATCGTTTCCACGGTCTCTTCGGCAACGGCGAGAAGTTTTTGGCGGACCACCGCCAGGGTGAGCGGATCGACCTCCGATCCACGGTCTTCAGGTTCGGTGATGGTCATGTGTTGTCTCCCGTTTGCGTGACGACGAGGCTGCCGTAAGGATCGATTTCCGCAGCGGCACCCTCGGGGAGCACTACGGTGGTCGATTCGGAATCGACCATCGCCGGGCCTTCAAGCCGCATCCCCGGCGCCAGACGATCGAACCAGTAGCAGGGCACATCGTTCCATGGACCGATATATA
>CAYYBI010000578.1:0-2864 GCA_964469835.1 uncultured Rhodospirillaceae bacterium | reverse complement strand
TGACCGAGCCGCATCCGGGCTCCGGATCGGATCCGATGATGATGCGGACGAAGGCCGAGAAGAAGGGCGATAAATGGATCATCAACGGTCACAAATGGTACATCACCGGCGCCGAGACGGCGGAGCATTTCATTTTGATGGCGCGCACATCGGATGACCCGCGGCGCGGCCTGACCGCGTTCCTGTTCCATCGCGATACGCCCGGTTGGCGAATCGAACGGCGCATCGAAATCATGGGGCCGGAAGAACATGGTGGCCATTGCGAGCTGTTCTTCGAGGATATGGAGATCCCCGACGAAGACCGCTTGATGGAAGTGGGCGACGGGCTCAAGGTCACACAGATCCGGCTGGGCCCGGCGCGCCTGACCCATTGCATGCGCTGGCTTGGGCTGTGCAAGCGGTCGCTGGAGATCGCAACGGAATATGTCAACCGGCGCGAGGGCTTCGGCATGAAGCTGGCCGACCGCGAAAGCGTGCAATTCCTGCTCGGCGAAGCGGCGATGGATATCCAGATCAGCCGGATGCTGGTGATGCATGCCGCCTGGAAGCTCGATCAGGGCGATTTCGCCCGCAAAGAAGTTTCCATGGCCAAAATCCACGCGGCGGACACGCTGCACAAGGCGGTCGATACGGCGATCCAGCTGAACGGCGCGCGGGGCTATTCCAAGGACACGGTGCTGGAATGGATCTACCGTTATGCGCGGCAGGCGCGTCTGGTCGACGGTGCATCCGAGGTGCACAAGATGGTGCTGGCGCGGAACCTCTATGCGCAGGGAAACGACTTCTGGTCATGGGGCTAGGCGACCCGGGGAGTTTCGAAAAGCTTGCCGGTTTCCTCTGTGACCAGGCCGGCGCCAACCGTGTCGACATCGTCCGTCATGAACGTCTCAGCGGCGGCGCGATCCAGGAAAATCATGGGATCGACGTGGAGATCACCGGCGGACCGATGGCGGGGAAACATTCCCTCGTGCTGCGCAGCGATGCACCGTCGGGGCTCGCCGAAAGCCTGAGCCGCGCGCAGGAATTCCGGGTCATCGAGGCAGCGCACGCGGCCGGTGTGGCCGTGCCCGAACCTCTTTGGTTATGCGAGGACACCGCGCTCATCGGCCGCGTCTTCTATATCATGCGGCGGGTGCCCGGGACGGCGGCGGCCCATCGCGTGGTGCGGGACGACGTCGTTGCCGACAAGCGGGAGCGGCTCGCCGCGGAGTGCGGGGAGGCCCTGGCGCAGATCCATCGGATCACCCCGGACAACGCCAATTTGGATTTCCTGCCGATGCCGTCGCCGTCGCCGGCAATGGCCGGGGTGGAGCGGTTTCGATGCTATCTCGACATGCTCGATCGGCCCTATCCCGGCTTCGAATGGGGCTTGCGCTGGCTGGAACGGAACGCGCCGGAGCCGGACGAGATCGTGCTGGTCCATCACGATTTCCGTACCGGCAATTTGATGATCGAGGATGGCCGGCTGACGGGGGTGCTCGATTGGGAATTCGCCTGTTGGAGCGAGCCGCATGAAGATATCGGCTGGCTGTGCGCCCGCTGCTGGCGGTTCGGCGCGTGGGATCTGGAGGCGGGCGGCATTGCCGACCGCGCGCCCTTCTATCGTTCGTATGAAGCGGCGTCAGGGCGGAAGGTCGATTCGGCGCGGGTCTATTACTGGGAGGTTTTCGCCCATATGCGGTGGGGTATCCTGGCGCTGCACCAAGGCAGGCGGCACCTTTCCGGGGAGGAGCCGTCGCTGCACCTTGCCCTGACCGGCCGCATGGCCGCGGAAATGGAGTTCGAAATGATTAAGATGACATCGCCGTCGGGACACTTCCCGGGATGATGCGCGATCAACCCGACGCTACCGACCTGTTGGCGATTGCGCGTGACCTGCTGCGCGAGGAAGTGGCGCCCGACCTGTCCGGCGACGCTCGCTTCAACGTCTTGATGGTGGCCAACGCCATGGCGATAGCGATCCGGGAAGTGCAGCAGGGCGCGGATCTGGATGCCGAGGCGTTGGCGGATCTGGCTTCGCTGTATGACGAATCCGAGGCAACGGCAGAGATTCTGTCGCATCGGCTTGCGCAAGACATCCGCGCGGGTCGTTTCGATGAAGATACGCCGGCGGAGGATTTGCATCGGTTGCTGCTGGCCGATATTCGCCGGCGGCTCGCTATAAGTAATCCGCGCTATCTCGCCGAATCCGACGGCGGGACATAAATCGCGTTTGTTATCTATTCGCCGCTCCGCACCAACGCGGCGATCGAACCGCCGTCGATATTAAAACACTCTCCGGAGATATAGCCTGCTTCATCGGAAGCCAAGAATAGCGCCATGGAGGCAACGTCTCCCGGTGTGCCCCAACGGCCGGCAAGGTTTTCGCTGGCCCATTGTGTGCCTGTTTCCGCATCTTCGGAAAACCGCGCGTTAAAGGGCGTGGCGATCAAGCCGGGATTGACCGCGTTGACGGTAACGCCGGTGCCCGCGAGATCCGCGGCGAGCGCCCTCGTAAAGGCAATTGCTCCACCTTTCGACGCGCAATATCCCGCCCGGTTTGGCCGGCCGACGAGCCCGGCGATCGACACCACATTGACGATGCGGCCGGACCCGCGCGCGAGCAGATGCGGCACGGCCGCCTGACAGGTCAGGAAATGCCCGGTCAGATTAACGTCGAGCATCTCCCGCCATTCCGCCTCGCTGTGCTCGAGGAAGGGGCGGATGACCCGTTTGCCGGCATTGTTGACCAAAATGTCGAGACCATTGAACTGATCGGCGACAGCGTTAACAAAGCGGTCCACATCGTCGGCGTTTGCAACGTTGGCGGTGAAGGCGGCCGCCGTTCCGCCCGTCGCCCGAATGGCATCGGTGACCGCCTCGGC
>CAYYBI010000577.1:0-13322 GCA_964469835.1 uncultured Rhodospirillaceae bacterium | reverse complement strand
AATTCCATGGTCGATCTGCGGTGTGGCGAGGTGGAACTTTTTCGCGGTTCGATGGGTCGGAAGAGTGAAAAAATCGCCGTCCGTATTGAAGAAAAACTGGAGACATGATCGATGCTGCCGCATTTATCCTTCATACTTGATGTTGTCGGAGCCTGTCTGCTGCTGATCATGATCTTGTATGCGGTGCAATTGAACCGCCGCCTCAATGCCTTGCAGGCGGATAAGGCGCATTTGCAGCAGCTCATCGCCAGTTTCGATGCATCGACCGGACGTGCCGATCAATCGGTCATTCGGCTGCGCGCCGGAGCAGCCGAGGCCTCGGAGATCCTGCAGGCGAATATGGCGAAGGCGACGGAACTTCGCGACGATCTGGCCTTCTTGATCGATCGCGCGAGCGCGGTCGCCGATCGCGTGGAGGCGGTGAGAGAGCCGCCGCCGAATGTTCCCGGGCGGGTCTCCAATGGCAATGGCACCACCGCCGCGCACGGTCTGAACCGTGCGGGCGATGTCCAGCCAGAGACGTATGAATCCAACCTGCTGCGCGCCCTGGAAGGCGTGAGATAGGCGAATGCCGTTTCCTTTCCGTCTTTTACCGGCGTTGATTTTTGTCGCTACGATGATGCTGTCGGTAAAGATCGGTGATATCTGGCAAGGCATTGCGGCGCTCGACGGCAGCGTAAACGTCCGTCCGGCGCAATCGGCGGAGAAGACAGCCGCGCCGCCGCAAGCGGCCAATGAAAAGGCCGCCGCCGATCCGACCGGCACCCGGGATCGCGAAGGAGGGGGAGCGGCAAAGAACTCTGAGACCGCGGCAACGCGTCCGTCGCCGGCGCCCATACCCCGGCAATCGGCGTCGTCGGCACAACAAGAAGAGGATCTGGAGGATCCGGACCAGTTGAGCCGGTCGGAGATTCAACTGCTGCAGCAATTATCGAAGCGGCGAGACCTTCTCGACCGGCGGGCGCGGCAGCTGAACCAACGGGCGTCATTGCTCAAAGCAGCCGAACAGAAATTAATGGACCGGCAAACGGAACTCGCTTCAATTCGCACGGAAATCAAGCGCCTGCTCGGCGATCTCGACGATAAGGAGAAGAAACGGATCACCAATCTAGTGAAAATTTACGAAACGATGAAGCCGAAGAAAGCCGCTAAAATATTCGACGAATTGAATATGGCCGTCTTGTTGGCGGTGGTCGAACGGATGAAGGCGCGCAAGGTCGCGCCGGTAATCGCCGCCATGAAGCCCGGCAGAGCCCGCGAGGTCACCAGTGCGCTGTCGAAACGCAAGGTAGCGGCCCCCGCCGCCCCTTCGCCACCGCCGATTCCGGGCGGCAGCTAGGTCTAATTTCTCCGCTTTAACCAAGATTTAACTGAAAAGGTCTTGTATCGGGACCGCACCGGGTGCGGTCCTTTGACCGCATCTTCATCCGGGCGATTTGGAGGAGATGTGGTCGATGGCGGTTGACCTGGAAATGCCTGTACTGATCGTTGACGATTATAAAACGATGCTTCGGATCATCCGCAATCTGTTGAAGCAGATCGGCTTCAACAATGTGGACGAAGCGACCGACGGGCAATCCGCGCTCGAAAAGATGCGGGAGAAGCAATACGGTCTGGTGATCTCCGACTGGAATATGGAGCCCATGACAGGCTTGGAGCTTCTCCAGCACGTTCGCGCCGATAGCGATCTTGAAGGAACGCCCTTTGTCATGATTACCGCGGAAAGTAAGACCGACAACGTGGTCGCCGCGAAAGAAGCGGGCGTCAGTAATTATATCGTCAAGCCGTTCAACGCGGCGACGCTGCGCAACAAGCTTTCGGTCGTCGTCGGCGATTTCTAAACGGCGGCCGGTTGCCATCTCGTGGCGGATTTTCGCAAACGCCGCCGCGGCGACATTTCTATCCGAACTCGAGTTTGTTAAAAGCCGGCCAACGCGGCTTGTTCTGCGTTCGCGCGGGCATTGCCGACTCTTTGGAATACATCTTGCACGTTATCTGCCGCGCCATTCGGCGAATCCGTATGGTCGGAAGCGCGGCCGATTGGCAACGGTCAGATGAAAGTCTAGAGCAGGTAATGAACGAAGTATATTTGCAAAATTTGGCCAAAGAGAAAAATACCGGGCCAACTGTTATTTTGAGTCTCTTTCTGTTGTTACTTGCATTTTTCATCTTATTAAATACGTTAGCAACTATTGAAGAATCGAAATCCAAGCAGGTGTTGAATTCGGTGGCTCTGAGTTTTCGTTCGCCGGCGCTGGACAATACATCGGTCGAGGTTTTCATCTCGGATCTTGGGCAGGCGCCGGAGCCCGATGAATTGTTGCGGACCATGCAGCGGCTCTGGGTCACGTCGGTTCCCGTCGCAAAGGTCGAAGTCCTCTCGCCGGGACAGGTGATGCAGATGACGATGCCGGCGAATGAATTGTTTCTCGGTGGTAAGGCAGAGCTTCGTTCCGACCGCCGCCGATTGTTTCAGAACATTGCCCAGGTGCTGGCGCGCCGATCCGGCAATGCTAAGGGCGAATTGCAAGCGGTGCTGGGGGCGGACAAGACATTGGCGGGCAGCATACAAGACGGCGGCAGTTTGCAAATGCGCCGCGCCGCAGTATTCGCCCAAGAATTGGTCGCCTACAGTGCGCCGTCGGACGCCTTGGCGGTCGGTCTTCGCGACGGAGACCCGAGAATGCTGCGTATTCGATTTTCCGTTCGCGACGCGGCCCGGACCCGAATCGATTTTCGGGAACTGGTGCAATGAACGACATGTACCCGACGCAAATCGACCAGGCCAGCGAACGGCCATCCGTTTGGCTGATGACATTCGCCGACATTACGGCGCTCCTGCTGGCGTTTTTCGTCATGTTGTTCGCGATGTCTTCGCTGGAACCCGAAAAATGGCAATCCGTGATTTCCCGCGTCGTGACGGTCGATCAGCGGGAAGAAACCAAGGCTCCGCCACCGGATTCGCCGAACACGGTGAGCACGGAGGACATTGCGCCCGCACTACCGACCGACTATCTAAGCCAGGTTCTGGCGGAGAAATTTAAACGTCACGCAATATTGAGCCGGGTCATGGTCCACCGGCTTGATCGTCAGGTTATTCTTTCATTGCCGTCGGATGCGCTGTTCAAATCTGGAGAGATTGTGTTGACGCCGGCGGCGCGGCAAGCGCTGTTCGGTCTGGCCAGCGCTGTCGCAACGCTGGGCAACCAGATCGACGTCTATGGCCATGCCGACAAGCCGCCCGAATCCCAACGAGCCTTTACTTCTAAGTGGATTCTTTCGCTGGCGCGCGCGGTAGCGGTGGCCAGCGAACTCAAGCGCACTGGCCTGGCGCGGAACGTCACGATGCTCGGGCTCGGGGATTCCCGGTTCAGTCATTTGCACCCGAAATTGTCGGCGGAACGCCGCCATGCGCTGGCCCGCCGGGTCGATATCGTTATCCGCTCGACTGAAGGAGAGACCTGATGCGCCGGCGCCTGGGCGCGGCCTGGCGGTACGCGCTGATCCCGGTTTTGCTGATCATGCCGCTCGCATCGGGCGGTGCGGACGAGGTGCGCGTACAGGCAATGGAACACGGCCAATTCGGACGGATCGTCTTGACCTGGGGAAAGCCGGTCGGTTTTTCCGCGAAAATCGTCGAGCGGCGGCTGGTTGCGCGGTTTGACCGGCCCTTTGTCGGGCCGTTGCAGCCGGCGGTGCAACGCCTCGGGAAATATCTGTCCGGCACGCGGCAGACCGAAGACGGGCACCGGGCGGAATTTGCTCTTCGCGATGACTATCGGTTGGTTGCCTACGCCCGAGGCAAGGAGGTCGTTTTCGACCTGCTGCCGAAGTCGCGGTCGCCGGAAGGTCCGGTCTTTTCCCAAATTGACCGCGTCAGGTCGGCCGAACGCAAAACGCCGTTGCTCAAAGTAAGGGTTGGCCGGCACAAGAGTTATACGCGGCTTGTCTTCGACTGGCCTAAGGTCGTTCCGTACCAGGTCGATCAGTCGTCGCGATCGGTATCCGTGCGGTTCCAGGCGCCGGCCCGAATCGATCTCGCCAGCCTGCGCCGCCAGTTGCCGGCGAGCGTTAGCGTTCCCGCCGCCCGTGTCGAATCCGGTGCGCTTGTGGTGTCGTTTCGCGCCGGGAAGGGCCTTGTCGCGCAACATTTCCGTGTCGGCGCCCGTGTTGTGTTGGATTTCAAACGAAGCGACGATGTGAAAGCGGCGGCGAGCAGTCCGAAAAAGACAGCTAAATCCAAGGAGAAAAAGGTCGCGGCGCGTGCGGCGAAGACGGTGCGCCAAAAACCCGCACGCGGCTCGGATGATCCGCCGCCGCCGGCCACCGCGCCGGTATCGAAGGTCGGAACGACGCCGCTCACCGAGAAGGAACCGGAAGCGCCTGTCAAAGCGGCCGCCCGGGCATCACCCAAAAGCCAGACTGCCCCTGCCGCCTCCGCCGCTGCCGATAGCGGCGAAGTGTCCGCGAAGGCCACGGCGAAAACGGTGAGCCTGGTCTTCGATTGGCCCGAAACGGTTGGGGCGGCGGTATTCGAGCGCGCCCCCTTTATTTGGATCGTCTTCGACCGCCGTGCGCAGATTAATCTGGCGCCCTTGCGCCAGGCGGCAAAGTCGATGGTCTCCAACATCGAGCAATTACCGGTGTCCGGGGGATCGGTGCTCCGCGTTCGGCCACTTCCCGGTATCAGTCCGCAGGTTTATCGCGAAGCGAATAATTGGGTGATCACGTTCCGGCGCTGGCCCATCACCGCGCAAATACCGGTCCGCATTCAAGTCCGGCCCGAGGCGGTGGAGGGGGCCGAACTGGTCTTGCCGATTACTGAATTCGGCCGGATTTTCACGCTGTCGGACCCGGGGGTCGGCGATCGGCTGATGGTGGCAACGACGCGGGCGCCGGGACAGGGCGTCAACGGGCGCCGCCGCTATGCGGAATTCGATATCCTGCCGTCGGCGCAAGGCGTGGCGATTGCACCGCGAAGCGAATCAATTGCGTTGAAGAATGTCGGCGATCGCGGTGTCGCGGTGATCGGTGAGCGAGGTTTGCATATCTCCGCCGTAGCGCTTCGCCAAGACGGTAAGGGGTTCCTGGGTCCGCGAATTTTTCATTTCAGCAACTGGTCCGGTGGCGACGTGGAGACCGTGGCGGCGGCCCAGGTCGCGTTGCGCGCCGTCGTCGAAGTCCCGAAAAAACGGCGTGACGATGCCCGGCTCGATCTGGCGCGCCTTTATTTTGCGCGCGGGCTTGCGACCGAGGCGTTTGGCGTCTTGCGCCGGATCGAGACCGCAAACCCTGTATTGTCTTCGCAGCCGGAGTTTCGGGCGTTGATTGGAGCGACGCGGGTTTATATGGGCCGCTATCCCGATGCTCGGAAGGATTTGCTGGACCCGCGCCTCGATAAGTTCCAGGAAATCGCGCTTTGGCGCGGCTCGATGTTCCTGCAGGCGGGCGAATTCAAGAAAGCGGCGGCACAATTCCGGACCGGCGATCCGGTGCTTGCCGACTATCCGGACCCCATCCGGACCAAATTGGCGCTCGATCGGGTTGAAGCGGGAATGGCGGATTTGGACGTATCGAGCGCAACCGTTTGGCTCGAGCGTCTCGATAAGGCCGCCGGGTCGATGCTGCGCAAGGACGTGGCGCGGTTGCGGTACAATCAAGGGGTGCTGGCGCGCAAAAGCCGCGATCTCGACCGCGCGGTGGCTATCTGGGACGGCGTCAAGAAATCGAAGGACCGCTGGAACGCGGCCCGCGCGGAATTTGCCCTGATCGACCTCGGCCTGCAGCAGGAAACCGTATCCGTGGGCGAGGCGGCGAAACGGCTGGAAAGATTGCGCTACCAGTGGCGCGGCGACCGGCTGGAACTGGCTGTCCTTAAAAAGCTCGGCGAGATCTATCTCGGCAAGGGCGACTATCGCAAGGGTCTCAGCACATTGCGCACCGCCGTCACATATTTTCCAACCGGCGCGCCGGTCAAGGGTATTGCTCAATCGATGACGGATGCGTTCAAGTCGTTGCACCTGGAAGGCGGTGCGGACAAGTTGCCGCCGCTCCGCGCGCTCGCGCTGTATGATGACTTCCGCGAGCTTACGCCCGCCGGGCCCGAAGGCGACCGCATGATTCAACGGCTCGCGGACCGTCTGGTATCGGTTGATTTGCTCGACCGGGCAGCGGACTTGCTGGCCCATCAGGTGCGCTATCGTCTCAAGGGCGAAGAGAAAGCGCGGGTGGGGGCGAAGCTTGCGGTCATTTATTTGCTGGACCGCAATCCGAAGGGCGCCTTGTCGGCGTTGCGCAACAGTTTCCAGCCGAACTTGCCGCAGGATGTGGAAGACGATCGTCGCCGCATCCGCGCCAAGGCAACGCTTGAACTTGAGCGCTACGAGGAAGCCATCGCACTGCTCGCCGGCGATGTCAGCACGGAGGCGGACCTGTTGCGCGCGGATATCTATTGGAACACGCAAAACTATTCGGAAGCCGCGAAGGTTCTGCAACGTCTGTCCGGAGATCCATTGTCGGAAGGTGGATACGATCAGGAACAGGCGCGGTTTATTTTGAGTTGGGCGGTTGCGTTACGCCTCAAGCGTGACGAAGCCGGCGTCAAACTTCTACGGGAACTCTATGGACCCGGTATGGCCAAGAGCGACCTCGCCGACACTTTTGCCTTTATCGCCAGCCCCTCGGGCGACGATTCGAAGAACATCCAAACGATTACCCGCAAGATGGCCGAAGCGGATCAATTTGAATCCTTCCTGAAGAATTATCGCGCGCGCCTGATCCAGCCTCCGATCGCGACGGGCGGTCCGGGCAAATCAGGACGGCCGGGATCATCGCCCAGCGAGGCGAAACTGCCGCGTGTGCCGCTGCCGCCGCAAAGCTGATCGCCGAACGGGATAGCGTGGCCGAAATCAGCCGGTGCCAAAACTTTGCACCAGGCTACCCGCGATCATGTACCAACCGTCCACGAGCACAAAGAATATCAGTTTGAAGGGTAGGGAAATCATCACCGGTGGCAGCATCATCATGCCCATCGACATGAGAACCGACGCGACCACCATATCGATGATGAGAAACGGGACAAATAATAGGAAGCCGATTTCGAAGGCCCGGCGCAGCTCGGAAATCATGAAGGCGGGAATCAGGGCCCGCAATGGGGTCGCCTCCGGCTTTTCGCCAAGATCAAGACGGGCCATGTTCAGGAACAGGTCGAGATCTTTTTCGCGGACATGTTTCATCATGAAAGTGCGGATCGGGGCCGCGCTTCGTTCAAAGGCCTGTTTCTCGTCGATGTTTTCGGCAATCAGCGGTGCAATTGCCTGGTCATAGATCTTCTCGAAGCTGGGCTGCATGATGAAAAAGGTCATGAAAAGCGCCAGGCTGATGACAACCGTATTGGGCGGAGTCCCTTGGGTGCCGAGCGCGGTACGCAGCAGTGAAAGCACCACCACGATCCGGACGAATGACGTGACCATCACCAGGATCGCCGGCGCCAGCGTCAGTATCGTGATGAGTGCGACGAGCTGGATAATGCGGCCGGTCGCCTCGCCCCCGGTGCCGAAATCGAGCGACAGATTTTGTGCGGTTGCCGGGACCGCGAGGCAGGTTGCGCAGAGGAACACGCAAAACGCGATTTTCGATGCCGTGGAAGGCTGCGCGCGGTATGGCTTTGGCCGAGCGCCGTCTGGGCATGGCCTCATTCGAGATTTCCGTCCGGTACCGGCGCGGGCGGCGAGGTCATCTCTGGTGCATCCTTCTGAACCAGGGGGCGGATGTTCCGCTCAACCACGAGTTCGCTGTTGGCGCCGATCAGGATGAGGTGTTCGGTGTCGTCCCGCCGCACCAAGACAAGCCGTCTCCGGGCGTCGATGCTGGTCGCCTCTATGATGGCGATACGTGATTTGCCGTTGCGCCCCTTGCCCATGAAAGCCGGGGAAAGACGAATGGCGCCAAATCCAAAACGCCGGGCAAGCAGCGTCAGCAACCCGATCAATCCGATGACGAAAATGAGCGCCAGCAGAAACCTGGGGTAGTCGAACTCCACCTTGCCGTTGTCCTCCCTCGATCAGAATTGTGACCTGGTGCGCCCGTCAATGGATCGATCCCGGTCTTCGAGTAAGATTTGCCAGGGCACGACCGAGATTCCGCCCGGCTTAGGCGCCGGCATCTTCTTTCGCGGTGTTAGCTTCGGAAATTTCCGTGATCTTGCTTTGCATCTGCTCCGAGAACGATTTGAAGTCGTCCAGTAACGCGACCAACCGCGACCTTAATTCGATCGCCTGTTCCGGTGGCAGGTCAGTGATCGATTCGACCATGGCCTGTACCCGGCTATTGATATCCTTGATCATGATGAGTTCATTGTGTTTGAGACGGTCGCGCGCAGCCAAGATCATGTCGGATAATTCGCCCATCTCGGATAGAATCGCCTCGCTGCTAGTCATGATTTGGGTACTCCGGCGGTTTGGTTCCGTTTACGGCGTAGATGTATCGAAGGATTTCCGCAACTGCGACAAAGGCTTCGACGGGAACTTCGTCGCCGATTTCGACCGCGGTGAGAATTTCGACGAGATCGGCATCCTCGCGTACCGTGATTCCATGGTCGCGCGCAACCTCTAGTATGCGCTCCGCCAGCCAACCGCGTCCGGAAGCGACAACCGATGGGGCGCTTTGGGCGTTGACCGGATCGTAGCGGATTGCGGTTGCGGCAAGGCCTGCATGGGCAGGGGTTGCCGCGTCCGATTTTTTCGCTGCGACGGAACGATGGTGATTGTCCGGGGCGGTGCTGCGGGTCTGGGGCGTTTTGACCAATTCATACTTCCTTCCCGGAATCGTCCGGAAAATTGCAACCAGCACGATATGCGGAAGCGGGGTGCAATGCGTAAAACAAGCAGTCCCATCGTCAGTCCAGCGCATCGAGTGTTCCGCAAGGACTCCTTGTGTATGTTTAAAGTATGCGTGTCTTTTATTGTTTTTTCCAGGGAAAAAGAAATTTTAAGAATAAATCATTAGTAATAATATTGATGATTCGCTTGGGAAGATTTCATTTATATTTTCGACATTCTTTACACGGAAATAAAATGCCGCTAGTTTGCTGCGGTATGCCGCAATCGGTTGTCTTGTGACAACAGCGTTACAGACAATGAAGGGAAGGTGCATGCTGGCCGAGTTGGCACGTCTTGTGCAACTTCTTGTTGGTGTGCGGTTGGTCGGACGGACGACGTAGTCATTCTATCGGGCGCAGCGTGCGACGCTTGACGGCATGAATGCGGAAGGCAATGTCACCCGGTTCGGTGACGGGAGCGAGCGACATGGATTTGAACAATCTTCCGGTGTTCCGGATGATGAGCGGCAAGATGAAATGGCTTGCCGAGCGCCAGTCTGTGCTCGCGAAAAACGTGTCTAACTCGGATACGCCGCGGTACCGGCCAAAGGAATTAAAAGAGGTCGATTTCATGCGACTCGAAAAGGCCAATGCCTTTCGCGTCGCGCTGGCGCGAACCGATCCGCGCCATATTGCCGGCAGCGGCGCGGCGGCCGATTTCGATGCCGCGGGACAACCCAATCCCTATGAAACCCTGCCCGCCGGCAATGCGGTCGTGTTGGAGGAACAGCTCGCGAAGGTCGCGGGAAATCGGCACGACTACGCGCTGATGACGCAGCTATACCGCAAACATATTCAAATGTTCCGGATCGCCCTGGGACAACGAGGTCAATAAGGAGTCCGCGTCATGCCGCTGGAAAAATCAATGATCGTCTCTGCCGCCGCCATGAAGGCGCAAGGCACCCGCTTGCGGGTGATCGCGGAGAACGTGGCGAACGCAAACTCGACCGCCGATCGTCCCGACGGCGACCCGTACCGCCGCAAGATCGTAACGTTCCACAATGTATTGGATCGCGAACTCGGAATGCGCGTCGTTGAGGTTCGCCGTATTCGCGGCGATGAGTCGGATTTTAAGTTGCAGTTCGATCCGCAACATCCGGCGGCAAACAAGGATGGTTATGTTAAGACTCCGAACGTGAACAGCTTGATCGAGATGACCGACTTGCGCGAAGCGCATCGCAGCTACGAAGCCAATCTCAATATGATGGAAGTGTCCAAATCGATGCTGTCGCGGACCTTGGATCTGTTGCGATAGGGAAGGGGCGGCGTCAGCCGTCGGTGAGGGGAGGAAGGCATCATGGTGATAAATCCCGCGGACGCCATCAAGGCGTTCAATCAGGCGTCCAAGCTCGGCGGCGACGGGCTGGAGGCGCGCGCGACGCCCGAAACGGGCAGCTTCAAAGACTTGATGGAAAAGGTTGCCGAGGATGCGATGACAACGGGTAAGAAGGCGGAAGCGGTGACCGCCAAGGCGGTCGTCGGTGAAGCCGAGTTGCTGGATGTGGTCGCCGCGGTGACCAACGCGGAAATGACATTGCAGGCCGTCGTCGCGGTGCGCGACAGGGTCCTCAGCGCTTACCAGGAAATCATGCGGATGCCGATCTGACATGCTCGGTAGCGCGCTTTTCTCGGCCGGAACAAATTTTGCCGCTACCAGGTCACCAATGAGGGAGACGGTCGTTCGATGAACGAGGCGCAGGTTCTCGATTTCGCCCGGGATGCAATATTTGTCACCCTGAAGGTGGCGAGCCCGATCATGTTGGTGGGATTGATTGTCGGATTGGCAATCGCGCTGTTCCAGGCACTGACTTCGATTCAAGAAATGACGCTCACCTTCGTGCCTAAGATATTGGTGGTGTTTACATCGCTCTTGGTCCTGATGCCGTTCATGTTCGGCATCATGCAGCGTTTCATGGAATCGGTCGCCACCCGTATCGTGGGAATTGGCTGACCGCCAATGCTGGCGAGCCTGCTCCCCGCTGAAATATTTGGCTATATGTTGGTGTTCTCCCGGATCGGCGCCACCATGGTGGTGTTGCCGGGATTTGGCGAAACCTATGTGTCGCCGCGTATCCGGCTCGCTCTGGCGCTGACCATCACCGCCGTGCTGACGCCGGCATTGGCCGCGCGTCTGCCGGCGATCCCGGCGGCGCCGGCAGCGTTGGTGCTGTTGGTGAGCGGTGAAATTCTGATCGGGTTCTTCATCGGTTCGGTGGCCCGGGTGCTGCTGTCCGCCCTGGCGACCGGTGGCGCGATGCTGGCCTTCCTGAGCGGCTTCGCGAACGCCTTGCTGTTCAATCCAATGTTGTCGGATCAGGGCGCGCTGCCGGCGGTATTTCTGTCGGTTCTCGGACTCTTGCTGATTTTTGTCACCGATACCCATCATCTCATGCTGATGGCGTTGTCCGACGGCTATAACCTGTTCGCGCCGGGCGTTTTGCCGGCATTCGGCGATTTTGCCGATACGCTCGCGCGACTGCTGGCGGACAGCTTTCGAATCGGCTTGCAGATCGCCATGCCGTTTCTGCTGTTCGGCATCGTGTTCTACACCGGGATGGGCCTGCTTGCCCGCCTGATGCCGCAGATGCCGATCTTTTTTGTCGCGTTGCCAGCGCAGATCTTGCTCGGTCTGTTCATCATGATGGTGTCGTTCCCCGCAGCACTTTTGTGGTTCCTGAATTACTACCAAACCTCATTCTCGCGGGTACTGCTCCCCGGTTAACCGCAAGGGTCCGCCGCCAGGCGGCATGGACTTGGACGATGTCGGAACAAACAGACGACCTACAAAAAACCGAAGAACCGACCCCCAAAAAGCTCGAGGAAGGGCGCAAGAAGGGGCAGGTCGCGGTAAGCCGCGAAATCAACACCTGGTTGACTTTGCTGGTGGGAACGCTGGTGGTCGGGCTGATGGCGCCCGGGCTGATGACCGATATTCGCGTATCTCTTTTGCCTTTTGTCGAAACACCGCATTTGCATGCCCTCGATACCGCCGCGGCAGGACAAGTTCTGTTTGGTGCGTTTTCCGAGGTAATCGGCGCACTGTTACTGCCTTTGCTGTTCTTCTTCCTCGTTGCGGCGGCAGGGCCGATCTTGCAAAACGGATTCGTCTATTCGCCCAAGGTGCTCGAGATAAAATCGGAAAAAATCAGCCCGATCAAAGGTGTTAAACGGGTTTTCTCGGTCAAGCAGCTCATGGAATTCGTCAAAGGGCTGTTCAAGATTTCGATTGTGGGGGCGGTCGGTCTGATCGTCGTAATGCCCACCTTGTCGGCGCTCGACATCGTTCCGACATTCTCACTGCCCGACTTTCTGGCCACTCTGCATGGTCTGGTGATGAAAATGCTCATTGCGGTGGTCGCTGTGCTGTTCGTGATCGCCTTCATCGACGTAATCTTCCAGCGCCAGCAGCATCATAAGCAAATGCGGATGACGAAGCAGGAGGTGAAGGAGGAATTCAAACAGTCCGAGGGCGACCCGGTGGTCAAGCAGCGGTTGCGCCAAATCCGCCAGGATCGGGCCCGCAACCGCATGATGCAGGCTGTGCCGGAGGCGGATGTGGTGGTGACCAACCCAACTCATTACGCTATCGCATTGAAATACAAGTCGGCCGAGATGGCGGCGCCGATCCTGGTTGCCAAGGGCGCGGATCTGATAGCGCAACGCATACGCGAACTGGCCGAAGAGCATGATATCGCTATCGTTGAAAACCCGCCGCTGGCGCGGGCGCTTTTCTCTTCAGTAGAGCTTGATGCGGAGGTCCCGGCGGAGCACTATCAGGCCGTGGCCGAGGTCATCAGCTATGTCTGGGGTCTCAAAGGCCGCTCTATGCCAGTGGAGACGCCCCGTGCCGGATGAACAGAAAGAGGCGATTTCGGCGTTGCCCGAACCGAGCCACGATAGTGCCGTGACCACGATGCCGTCCGGTGGCGAGGTGCGTCCTCTGCCGGTCGATATTACGCCGTCGTCCAGCGGCGGTGGCGGCCGGTTGTTCCTGCTCCTGCTGCTTTTCGCCTCGGGCGTTGGGGCGTTGTACTATTTCGAAGCAGTCACAGGCCTGGCGCCTGGCACTTGGTGGCAAGCCTATGCCATCGTCGCCGTGCTTGGATTGGTATCGCTGTTGCTCTTGTGGGGCGGCATTCGCGGCCGGCGTGAGGCGGCGGAGGATATGCTGCGGCGCGCGGGCGCGCTGGATGGCAGCGGGCTGGCGCTGGAGGAGGGCGATGGCCGGCTGGTCTATGCCAATCGGCGGTTTCTGGAATTTCTTGCGCGGTGCGGTGCCGAAACCAAGGAAGAGGCGGGTGTTTGGACACTCTATGTCTTTGCCGAGGAGACCGCGACCACCGCCGCCGTCAAGAAACTCCGGGATAGTGCGCTGAGGGGTGTTGCGGCGGACGTCGAGGTGACGCTGCCGCGCGTGGGGCGGTTGCCCATGCGGATCCAAGTG
>CAYYBI010000576.1:0-6269 GCA_964469835.1 uncultured Rhodospirillaceae bacterium | reverse complement strand
CTGTACTGCTCGAAAAACATCCATTGCAGCACCCGGGCGCGGCCGAGGCGATCGTCGGGCAGAAACGCCGTGCCCTCGGCGAGGTAAAACAGGATCGCGTTCGATTCCGAGAGCACTGTCTCGCCATCCACCAAGACCGGAATTCGCCCGTTCGGATTCAGGGCGAGAAAATCCGGTGTCTGGGTTTCCCCGGCGAGAATATCAGTCTCGACCAATTGAAACGGCCGTTCAAGCTGGCGCAGCAGCAAGCGGACCTTGAAACCATTGCCGGACGGCAGGTAGTCGTAAAGTGTCAGCACCGTTTCCCTCCCGTTCAAGCCGTCGCGGCGATGGCGGCGCTGTCATGCCTGCCAGAAGGGTTTCGCGGCTTCGGCATACGCCGTCGCCCGGTCGACGGCAATATCTTGGAGCGCACGCTCGTCGAAATTGGCGAGCACCCTGCGCTGCGCCGCGCGCTCTCGCCACAGCCAAACGCCGTCGCAGAGTGGCCCGAACATTCTATCAAGCAAACTACCGGATCTGCCAACGCGATCGAGACTTGAATCGGCACGTGTTCCCGGGCGCATCCGTCAGACCTCTCCTTCGGGATTTCTCCGACAGGCCGATGCCACTGCTCAGGCGCGCCAGAACGGCTTGGCGGTCTCCGCCGCGACGGTCCGGCGATCCAAACCGATATCCTTCAAGAGATGATCGTCGAGCATCGCGAGCTGATGTCTCTGGACCGCACGCTGGTGCCACGATCCGAGGATTTGCCCGAGGGGCGACAGCCATTCGGTCAGACTTTGTGTCGGCCTTACCGCTACAAACGGAGCGTCCGTCCGGGCTTCCAATACACCGGTATTCATATTATCTTTCCTTATCAAGGGCGCCGCCGTTAGAATTGGCCGCACCGCGTCAATAGTCTTTACAGTGTTTAGATATTACGCTCCACTGGCTCCGACAAATGATATAATTTCACCTATCGGATTACTTTTATTAATCAAAAAAAAAGGAAGGGTTGATGGCACAGCGGCTACCGCCGCTCAAGGCGATGCCTGTGTTCGAGGCGGCCGCGCGGCATCTGAGCTTCACCTTGGCGGCCGAGGAACTGCACGTTACCCAGGCCGCCATCAGCCATCAGATCAAGGGCCTCGAGGATTGGCTGGGCGTCGCGTTGTTCCACCGCTTCAACCGGCGGCTTTCGCTGACCGAGGCGGGCCTTGCCTATCATCCGCCGGTGCGCGAAGCGCTCGACCTCCTGGTCCGGGGAACGGAACGCCTGGCCGTGCGGGAAGAAACCGGCGCGCTGACCGTCAGCGTGCTTCCGTCCTTCGCCGCGACCTGGCTGATGCCGAGGCTCAAGCTGTTTCGGGCCGCGCATCCCGAGATCGATGTGCGAATCGATGCGGAAGACGGACTCGTCGATTTCGTCAACGACGATGCCGACGTCGCCATCCGCTACGGTCATGGCGAGTATCCCGGCCTGCGCGCCGACCGGTTCCTGACCGAAGACGTTTTCCCCGTCTGCAGCCCCCAGCTTCTCGACGGACCAAACCCGCTGCGCACGCCGGAGGATCTGCGCCACCATACGCTGCTGCACGACTACAAGCGGGATGACTGGACCCGCTGGCTGCTTGCCGCGGGTGTCGAAGGCATCGATCCGATGCGGGGCCCGTCCTTCAATTTCGCGAACCTGGTGCTCGACGCGGCGATTGCCGGCGACGGAGTGGCCTTGGGCCGCAGCGCGATCGCCGCGCAGGCGCTCGCCGACGGCCGGCTCGTCAAGCCGTTCGACGTCTCGCTGCCGACCGCCTATGCCTATTACGTGGTGGCGCCGGAAGCGACCGCCGGCCGGCCCAAGGTCGCGGCCTTTCGCGAATGGCTGTTGTCCGAGGCGAAAAATTCCGGGGACGGGGCCAAACCCGCCTGATCCGCCCCGCTGCCGTGTCGGCGGCCGGTCTCAACGCAGCGCCGGTGTCAGCCGCTCGACGGCTTGTTCCAGGGTGGCCGGCGCGCGGGCGAAACAAAGCCGCAGCCATCCTTCTCCCTCGGGTCCGAATGCCGTGCCCGGCGCCAGTCCGACCCGCGCCTCATGTACCAGGCGTTTGGCGAAGTCGAGGCTATTGGCCATGCCGTCCACCGCGAAGAACGCGTAGAACGCCGCGTCCGGCGCCCGGTACCGCACCCGCGGCAGATTGGCGAGGCAAGCGCCGATCACGTCGCGGCCGCGCCGGCAGCGGTCCACCATCGACGCGACCAACGGTTCTCCGTCACGGAGCGCCGTCAGCGCCGCAAGTTGCAGAAAGGTCGGCGTACCGCTGGTGCTGTACTCGACCAGATTGGCCACCCAATCGCCGCATGCCGGTGGATGGGTCAGCCAGCCGATCCGCCATCCGGTCATCGCCCAGGATTTGGAAAAGCTGTTGACCACGATGACCGGGTCGTCCGGCGCGGCGATTTCCAGGAAGGACGGCGCCGACGGCCGGTCGTAGACGATCCGCCCATAGACCTCGTCGGCAAGGATCCAAAGTCCCTTCGCGCGGGCGAAATCGAGCACCGCCTGCTGCTGGTCGCGGCCCATCATCCAGCCGGTCGGATTGCCGGGCGAATTGAGGAAGATCGCCCGGGTGCGCGCGTCGCAGGCATCGAACAACCGGTCGAGGTCGAGCGCCCATCCGGCGTCGCCGAACCGCAAGGCCGCAGTGCGCGGTTCGCCGCCCAGGATCTCGACCGCCGCACGTGCGTTCGGCCAAACCGGCCCGACAATCACCACATTGTCGCCCGGATCGACGAGCATCTGCATCGCCGTCATGATCCCCGCCATGCCCGAGGAGGTCACGCTGATGCGGTCCTCCGCCACAGCCGTCCCGTAGAGCCCCCCGGTATAGTGCGCCAGCGCCGCCCGCAGCTCGGGGATACCGCGCTTATGGGTATAGAAGGTTTCGCCCGCGGCAAGCGCGGCACCCGCCGCATCATTGATGAAGCCCGGCGTCGGCATGTCGGATTCGCCGTACCATAGCGGAATGACATCCGGGTCACCCATTGCCAGGCTCGAGACCTGACCGATCTGCTGCAATTCGAGATCACGGATAGCAGGGCGGATGCGGGCCATCATGACTCCATTGTGGCGGTGGCGTTGCGTCGTACCGGCCGTCTCATTTTTCCTGCAACGCGGGCAGGTCCTCGAACAGCGCCAGCGCTTCCGGATTGGCAAGCGCTTCCCTGTTCTTGACCGGCCGGCCATGGATGATATCGCGCACCGCCAGTTCGGTGATCTTGCCGGATTTGGTGCGCGGGATGTCGGCGATTTCGATCACCTTGGCCGGAACATGACGGGGCGAACAGTGTTGCCGGACACGCTTGCGAATTCGATCCGCCAGCGCAGCGTCCAGTACCTGGCCGGGACGCATGCGCACGAACAGGACGATCCGCGTGTCCTTGTCCCATTCCTGGCCGATGCACAACGCCTCCTCCACCTCGGCGAAGGATTCCACCTGCCGGTAGATTTCCGCCGTGCCGATGCGGACACCGCCGGGGTTGAGCGTGGCGTCCGAGCGTCCATAGATGATCATGCCGCCATGCTCGGTGATCTCGACGAAATCGCCGTGACACCAGACGTTGGGGAATTTCTCGAAATACGCGGCCCGGTACCGCGCGCCGTCCGGATCCTCCCAAAACCCCAGGGGCAGCGACGGAAACGGCCGCGTGCAGACGAGCTCGCCCTTTTCGCCAAACAGGCTTTCCCCCGTCTCGGAAAATACCTCGACCTGCATGCCCAGCACCGACGCCTGGATCTCGCCGCGCCGTACCGGCCCGGTCGGGTTGCCGCCGACGAAACACCCGATGATGTCGGTTCCGCCGGCGATCGAGGACAGGCAGACATCCTCTTTGATATGGCGGTAGACGTAGTCGAAGCTTTCGGGCGCCAACGGCGAGCCGGTCGACGTAATCGTGCGCAGCGGCGCGAGACGGTGGGTCGCAATCGGGTCCAGCCCTTCATTGGCAAGCGCATCGATATACTTGGCCGATGTGCCGAACAGGGTCATCCCTTCCGCGTCGGCAAAGTCGAACAGGATGTTCGGCGACGGCGCAAAGGGCGAGCCGTCATAGAGCAAAAGGGTCGCTTCCGACGCCAGCGCGCTGACCAGCCAGTTCCACATCATCCAGCCGCAGGTGGTGAAATAGAACACCTTGTCGCCGGCCTTGATGTCGCATTGCAGTCGCTGTTCTTCCAGGTGCTTCAGAAGCGTCCCGCCGGCCGAATGCAGGATGCATTTCGGCGCGCCGGTGGTGCCCGACGAATAGAGGATGTACAGCGGATGGCCGAACGGCAGTTGTTCGAATTCGATTTCCGAAGGCGCTGGGCCGGCCACGAAATCGGCCCAGCTGCTCGCGTTCGGCAGGCGGGCAAGATCAGGCGGCATGCCCCGCAGCGAAAACACCACCGTCTTCTCCACCGAAGGCAGGGAGTCGAGAATCTCGGCGACGCGATCCACCGTATCGATCCACCGCCCGTTGTAGTAGTAGCCATCGCAAGCGAACAGGACCTTCGGCGCGACCTGTCCAAAGCGGTCCAGGACGCCTTGCACGCCAAAATCGGGCGAACACGACGTCCAGACGCCCCCCAGCGCCGACGTGCCGAGCATGCCGAGCACCGCTTCCGGCGCATTGGGGACGAAACCCGCGCAGCGGTCGCCGGGCGCCACACCCGCCGCCTTGAGCGCCCGCGCCAGCCGCCCGGTCTCGTCATAGACCTCCCGCCAGGACAGGCGGCGCTTCACCTTGTCTTCCGCCCAAAACACCATCGCCGCCGCGTCGTCACGGCGGCGCAGCAGGTTTTCCGCGAAATTCAGCCGGGCGTCCGGGAAAAAGCGCGCCGCCGCCATCGTATCGCCATCCGCCAGGACGGTTTCACCGCGATGTTCCGCGACAACGCCGCTAAAGTCCCAAACGGCGCGCCAAAACGTCTCCATCCGATCGATGGAAAACCGGTGCAACGCGGCGTAGTCCTCCAGCGTCACGTCGCACGTCGTTTCGAGATGCCGGCGAAAGGCCGAGATATTGGCGTCGTCGATGCGCTCCGCCGATGGCTGCCAAAGCGTGATTCCGGCCGTTTCGCCCAATTGACCTCTCCGACTTTCCGAATTCGGGAAACCATTGCACATGGCCGAGGAAGCTGTCGAGACTTGCAGAAGCGGCTTGTCGAAGTTGCATTAATCGCTGTGCTTTACAATTTCTTTAATGATCTTGATGTGATAATTCCCTACCGAATTCGGACTCCATCGACTTCACTGCACATTGAGGACTTTAGTTGCCGGCCAACGATCGATTGACGGCTCAGATTGCCGCTTTGCCCGGCAACTTGCGCGGCGCACTTTGGGTGTTGCTGAGCGCCGTCATTTTCACAGCGACCAACTCGCTCATAAAGTATGTCGGCACCTCGATCGACAGCTTCCAAATCGCGTTTTTCCGCGGTTTCTTCGGCACGCTGTTCCTACTGCCGATTGTCCTGATGTCGAAGGATGGCCTCTCGATACTGCGGACGGACCGGATGAATTTTCATCTGGCGCGGGGCATCACCAGTTCGCTCCATGTGATGACGATCTTCTACGCGCTGACGCATCTTCCCTTGGCCGATGTCACCGGCATCAGTTTTTCGCGGCCGCTTTGGGTCATCCTGCTGGCGACGCTGTTCCTCGGCGAAAAAATTCGCTGGCGGCGCTGGCTCGCAACGCTGGTAGGCTTTGGCGGTGTCCTGATCATGGTGCAGCCGGGCCCATCGATAAGCCCGGGCGCCATCGCCGCCGTTCTCAACGCGCTGTTCGTCGCCATGAGCATCGTCCTCATCAAGCGCCTGACGGCAACCGAGAAGTCGATGACGATCCTGTTCTACGGGACATTGATACCCACATTCGTCACCCTGCCGCCGGCATTGGTGGTGTGGCAGAACCCCTCGATGGAGGAATTGGCCATGCTGGCGGCGATCGGCGCCGGACTCAGCATCGGCCATGCCTGCCTCATTCACGGCCTGAAAGTCGGCGAAGCGACCGCGATCATGCCGTTCGACTATACCCGGCTGATTTTTGCGGGAGCGGCGGGCTACTACTTCTTCGCGGAACAGCCAAGCATGGTGACCATACTCGGCGCTCTGTTGATCATCGCCGCGACGCTGTATATCGCGCGCCAGGAATCACGGGAAAAAGGGATACCGGATCAGTTGGTCGCGCCCGGATGACCCGATTGGTCATCCAGAAACGCCGCCGCGCGCGCATGATGGCGCGGCGCGATAT
>CAYYBI010000575.1:0-12050 GCA_964469835.1 uncultured Rhodospirillaceae bacterium | reverse complement strand
GGCGGTAGCCCGCGCCGACCTTTCTGAAAATGGTGATCTTCCGCGTGATCTGGTCGCGCCCGGTATCTTCGTTCACGTCCGACAGGACGGCCCAATCCTCGCCGGATTTCCAACTTCGGGCCGTCAGGCGTGCACCGGCTTCCGAGACGATGATATCGAACAGAAACAGGCCGCCGGGAACCAAGGCATCATGGATCCTGGTGAAGGTATGTCCGATCGCGGCCGCATCGTCCTCGAATGAGGGGACGTAGCACAACACCTCGCCGATGGCGGTAACCGCGGCGCAGCGCGGTATGTCGAAATCATGCGCCGACGCCACGGCGAGCGCCGCGTCCGGCGCGGTCTCGCGCGCCAGTGCGATGAACGCGGGCGAGGGGTCGATGCCCAGCGCCGAATAGCCGGCACGGATGAGCTCCCGCAGCCATACCCCGCCGCCGCAACCCAGATCGACGACAAACCCGTCCCGTATCGAGGCGTCGGCCAGTATTTTGAGGATCTCCGGGGCTGCCTCCAACGCGGTCTCGCGAAATCCGGTGTGATGGATGTAAGCGAGATCCTCTTCGTAGTATGCGGTCATATCCCCAGGGCGGCACCCGCTAGCGTCCGTCGGCGTCTTCCAGCGAAAACGCCTGTCCGTCGAAAACCCGGACGGTCAGGGCATCAATATCCAATCCGTCGAGGCAGGCGAGATTGACGGTGAACTAGTCCGGCGCGACGCGCGGATTGTGGAAAGGGTAGATGCCGCAGGTCTTGCAGAATAGATGCCGCGCGCTGCCGGTGTTCCACTGATACAGCGTGAGCGACTCTTCGTCCTGGATCAGCCGAAAGCGGTCGGCCGGCACGCGGAACATCGGTGCGTTCTTCTTGCGGCAGATCGAGCAGTTGCAGCGCGTTGCGGTCTCAATCTCCGCATCGATTTCGAACACGACGGCGCCGCAGTGACAGGAACCGCGATAGGTTTGCATCGGAAACCTCCTGACGGATGCCCTAGACCATTTCTTGTTCAATTTAGCTCGAGTGAAATGGTCTATCTCTTTGTTTATATGCAAATGCGTCGTCGCGAACCGTTCCGGTTCGCTCGGGGTTTGCCCTAGCGTCCGGTGAAGACGGGTTTGCGTTTTTCCCGGAAGGCGCGGCCGCCTTCCTGCTGATCCTCGCTGCGGCGGACCGCCAGCAGGTCGCGCCGGGCAATGGCCGCCTCTTCCGATGGGCCCTTCGGCGTCACGGTCGTCCGGACGAACCGTTTCAGCATACTGACAACCAGCGGCGCGCTATCGCGCAAGATTTCGGCATATTCCATGGCGCCCGCGATATGTTCGCCGGCCGGCACCACCTTGTTGACCATGCCGATCTCGTAGGCACGCTGGGCGTCGAACCGTTTGCCGGTGAGCATGAATTCCATCGCAATCTTGTGCGGGATGCGCGCTGCGCAACTCGCGATCAACCCGCCGCAAAATCCGAGCTGCGATTCCGGATAAAAGAAGTTCGCGTTGTCCGCGGCGACCGCGATGTCGCAGAACTGGATCAGCACATAGGCGCCGCCGACGCAGTGGCCGGCCACCGCGCCAATGATCGGCTTGTCCACATCGACGCCGACGCCGGGCACGCATTCCCACAAATCCGGGTCGCGCGGCGGATCCTTGATGTCGGCGCCGACCGAGAACGCCCGGTCGCCGGCGCCGGTCAGGATGGCGCAGGTATCGTCGGAATCGCGATAGCGGATCATGGCCTCGCGCAACGCCGCGACGACGCCCTCGCTGAGCGCGTTCATCTTATCCGGGCGGTTTATCGTAATGGTGGCGATACGGTCGTTGGACTCGTACAGGACGAGATCGTCGCTCATGGGCTCGGCTCCATCTGAATTAGGGATCGTTGTGTGCCTTCGGCTGCGTATGCCGGTTTCGCCAACTTATTAAGACGAGAACGGACGCCTTGCAAACCGCCGGGCGTTCCATGCTCCCATAGGGATCGACTTAGTCCGCGGCGGCCTGGGCGTCGTCCCCGGCAATGACGCTATCCCGGGCGAGACGCGCAATCTCATCCGCCGCGTATCCCAGTTCCGTCAGCACGTCGCGGCTGTGCTGGCCGATGCGGGGGGATTGGCCGCGCGGATCGTCCGGCGTCAGCGGCGCCATGCCCGGCAGGTTGGGAACTGGGATCGGGCCGGTATCGAGCTGGTTCGCCCAGGTGAAAATGCCTTGGGCATCGACCTGGGCGTCGGCCAGCAGATCGTCGTAGCCGTTGACCCGCGTGCACATCAGGCCGAGGTCGGTGAAGGCCGTGACCCAGTCGGCGGCGCTGCGTTTCATCAACGGCTCCTGAAAGGCAGCGTTGATTTCATCGGCCTTCCAGATGCGGTTTTGATGGGTGTCGTAGTCCGGATTGTTCTTGAGCGCCTCGAGACCGAGCAGATCGCAGACTTGCGCAAAATGCGCCGGCTTGTTGGAGCTCAGACTGATGAAGCCATCCTGGGTCTTGAAGATGCCGACCGGGATGCCGACCGATGCAGGCTGCCCGCCCTGGGCATGTTGGCGAATGAATTGGCCTGCCTGCACCGACAGGGCGGCTTGCAGCATGCTGACCTGAACATGCCGGCCGCCGGCACCGTTGGCGCGGGCGAAAAGTGCCGTCGCCACCGCCTGATAACCGTAGATGCCGGTAATGTAGTCGATGATTGCGACGCCGACCGATTGCGGCGTTCCCGCCTTATCCGTGGTGATCGACTGCAATCCCGAATAGCCCTGCATGATCGCGTCGG
This sequence comes from uncultured Rhodospirillaceae bacterium, assembly GCA_964469835.1. Taxonomy (GTDB): domain Bacteria; phylum Pseudomonadota; class Alphaproteobacteria; order UBA8366; family UBA8366; genus JAOTYV01. The sequence continues at coordinate 9,292 of CAYYBI010000575.1, read as the reverse complement.
TGACGGGGCGGGGAGCGAGCGGGCCGTCAAGACCGAAACCCGACACGGTGAGATAGATCACGTCCGGGTTCTCCGCCCGCACCGTGTCGTAGCCGAGGCCGAGCCGGTCGATCACGCCGGGCCGAAAATTCTGCGTCACCACGTCCGCTTCCCGCGCCAGCCGCCGGGCGACCGCCAATCCGTCCGGATTTTTAAGGTCGAGGGCGATGCTGCGTTTGCCGCGGTTCATGGCGAGGGATTGTGCCGAATGGTCGCCTTGGATGCGGCCGCCCATGTTGCGAATCCAGTCACCGTCGCGGCCTTCGATCTTGACCACGTCGGCGCCGTATTGCGCCAGCATCATGCCGCAATAGGGACCGGAGATGCCCTGGGAAATGTCGCAAACCTTTAGGCCGGCAAAAGGGCGGTCGTGACTCATCGCGAGTGCTCCGTGGGCATGGTGAGAGGTTGGTTTTTGTGGCATGCTGAGAGTAGACGATCCGCTTTTCCGATGCACGTGATGCGGCGCGGTTGATCATACTGGATGGAATTGAATGAAGACGATGGCAGAGCCCGCGAAACCACAGTCGAACTACAGCCGGATTGACGTATCGCCGCTTACCGGTGCGCTTGGTGCGGCGATCACCGGTGTCGATCTGTCCGGATTGGTCGACGACGCGGCCTTTGCGGAGATCGAGCGCGCTTTTCATGAAAATCTGGTAGTGGTTTTTCCGGGGCAGGAGATATCGCCAGCGGATCATCTTGCTTTCACACGGCAGATTGGGCCGGTGGAACCGCATCCGCTCGGCTCGCGCCGTGGCCTGGAAGAGCATCCCGAGGTCATGGTACTGGAAAACAAGCCCGGGAAACCAGGGCCGCGCAACGATTTCTGGCATTCCGATATCTCGTTCGGCGAGATCCCACCGGCGGCATCGATACTCTATGCGGTGGAAGTCACGACCGGTCGGTCGGATACGATGTTTTGCAACATGTACGCAGCCTATGAAACGCTGTCCGAGGGACTGAAGCGGATGCTCGACGGGATGTCGGCGATTCATACCGCGGAGCTCCTGGTGCGTGAGGTGCCGAACCGGTTGTCGGTTGATGTCGCGCCGCCGGCGGTCAGCCATCCCGTGGTGCGTACTCATCCGGCGACCGGTCGCAAGGCGCTCTATGTGAACCCGCATTACACCGACCGTTTCGAAGGCTGGACGGCCGCGGAAAGCCGCCCGTTGCTGGATTATTTAGGCGCCCATGCGACGCGGCCGGAAAACGTCTTTCGCCACCGCTGGTCGGTGGGCGATCTGTTGATCTGGGACAATCGCTGCACCATGCATTACGCGCTACGCGACTATGACGACACCATGCCGCGCTTCATGTACAGGACGACGGCCGCCGGCGACCGCCCGGTCTAACGCTGGTCTGGCGAGATCCGGCGCAAGTCCTATTTATCGTCTTTGCCTTTTATCAGGGCGACCGCGTCGGCGATGATCGGTGGCAAGTCTCGTTTATGTCCGGTGTCGATGCTGGCGACGACGCTCATTCCGGCCCGCAGGGGCGGCCCGGTCGACTGGTCGTCGACGATCAGGCGCACCGGTATCCGCTGCACCACCTTGACCCAGTTGCCGGTGGCGTTCTGCGGCGGCAGGATCGAGAATTCGGCGCCGGTCGCCGGTGCGATACTCGCGACCTTGGCCTTCCATTCATGGTCCGGATAGGCGTCGATCGTGATCGTCGCTTCCTGGCCTTCCCGGACATGGGTCAGTTCGGTTTCCTTGAGATTGGCTTCGATCCAGATGTCGTTCGCGGCGACGATGCTGAACACCGGCCGGCCGGCGGTGACGAATTCACCCACCTGCAAATCGTTCTTCGTGATAATGCCGGTTACCGGCGAGGTAATGACGGCGTGCGACAGGTCCAATCGCGCCTGCGATAACCGGGCTTCGGCTTCCGTCACTTCCGGGTTTTTGTCGGTGGGGAGTGCGGGCGAACCGCCGAGGCGTGTCAGAATACGTTGCAGTTCTTCGCGTGTGCTGTCGAGACGGTTGCGCACCGCCTCCAGATTGCGTCCCGCCGCATCGAAGCGCTCCAGGCGCACCACGCCGCGCTTGAGCAATCTTTTTCGATTATTGAATTCCGATTGAAAGAACTGCAGATCTTTTTGCGATTCTATAAATTCCTTTTCCTTGTCGATATACAATTTGCGCAGGGCGTTGATTTCGGCACGGATAGCGCGGACCTTCGCTTCGCTCTGCGCGGCCGCCAGCCGGAATGGCTCACGGTCCAGCATGAAGAGCACCACACCTTTTTGGACGATCTGGTTTTCCTTGACCTTGACGGCGGACACCCGGCCGGAAATATCCGTGCTGATGGCGACCTTGTCTGCCTTCACATAGGCGTTTTCCGTGGTCACGTATCGCCCGCCAATCGCGTAGTAATAGGCGCCGACAAGCGCAAGTACGAGTGGCCCGATCAAAAGCAAACCGTAGCGAATGACGCCAGGGCGTCTCAATCGGGACAATATCACCCGGAGGGAATATCCTAATCTAGTCGACATTTTTTTGCTCGGTGCTGTTGCTGTTGGAAACCACGATCTCACTATCTTGCTCGCCCGGAGGATCGATGGGAACTCCATTGGTCATATTGGCGAGGTTGTCCTTCATCAATTGCAGCGCCTCGAAAAGCCAGTCCCGTTCCTCGGTCGAAAAGGTGGTGAGGGCGTGTTCCCGCACCTCCATCGACAGTGAATTCAGGCGGTCGATTATCGGCTGCGATTTTTTGGCGAGATGAAGCCGCCAGACGCGCCGATCCGCCGGGTCGCGCCGCCGTTCGACCCAGCCTGCGTCCTCGAGGCGGTCGATATGCCGGCCAAGCGTAACGGTTTCGACCTCGAGAATTTCCGCCAATGAGCTTTGCATTATACCTTCATACCGGCGCAAATGGCCAAGCACGCGCCATTGAGCCCGGGTCAGTCCGAGGTTGCGGGCGCGCTCGTCGAAACGTTTCCGCATCAGTCGCGAAACGTCATTGAGGAGAAACCCGAGACTACGCTCAAGATTGAATGTGGACATATTACAAATTTAGTAAGCTAGCTAATAGATAGCAAGCTATTTTATGCCTAGCTTGTAATTAGCCAGCTTTAAATAATTCCAAATTCGCTTCTGTTGCCAAGGCGTTGGTTGTGTTATTTGCCGTCTCTGGCTGCTGTTCGAACGACAATCGAATCGGGATTTTCAGACAATGACCAATGACTCCTATGCAGGCGATGTCGATCCGCGTGCGGCGTGGAAAATTTTGCAGGAACAGGCGGGCTCCTGGCTGATTGATGTACGCACCGAGGCGGAGTGGCGGTATGTCGGCGCGCCGGATCTTACATCGATCGGCAAGCAAACCCTGTGCATCTCGTGGCTTCACTATCCCGCCAACGATCCCAACGACACTTTTGTCGAGGATGTCATGGCAGACGGAGTACGGCCCGATCAAACCGTTTTGTTGTTGTGCCGGTCCGGCCAGCGCTCGCGCGCCGCGGCAATCGCTCTGACGGCGCGCGGCTACGGGCGCTGCTATAACGTCTCCGAAGGGTTCGAGGGCGACAAGGATGGTGACGGGCATCGCGGTACGGTAGGCGGTTGGAAAATTGGTGGCTTGCCCTGGGCGCAAGGTTAATACGCCGTTGCACCGAGTCGCGTTTTTCTGAATACCTAACCTGTGGCGGAGTATCTAATTTTCCATTTCTGCCCTAAAGTGGTAGTGCGACTTAACTCGATTGTGGCAAATCTAAAGTTTAGCGAGATTGGGTTTGCACTGGCCGTCCGTGTCAGATGAAGCCGGGACGGCTGCCGCGCAATTCAATCCGGGCCCTGCTCATTCTCCAATCTTGAGCATCGCCGCTACCCCTTTGTTTTTTATAGGGTGATTTAGGCCTAACGCCGGCAGGACGGAAAGCGCCGGGCCGTCCGCATACGAATTAACTCTTCATTAAGGTAAATACGTCAAGACTGACCTTGCCGGTCACAAGTATACCGAAAATTAGGAATTGATCTCTTAAGTTTAGTTCTTGAGTGGAGCTTGTATTGGTGGCGGTCAGTCGATAACTTCGCCAACAGAACGTACGGGAGGAAATTTGGCGCAATTTGGATTTCAGCGTCGAATTTTTGTGAGGGAGAATGAGGAGTAGTCGGGTTCATACAGAAAAAGTGTTTGTTTCGCGTTGGCTGGTCGGGACGACCCAATGCCTACCTGACGCACACTTATACTTTTGGGTTGGTCGCGCCGACAGCCGGTTTGCCGTGCTGGGTGCCTTTTAATTTATGACGGCAAACAAATGATCGAATTCTTCGACGAACTTTTCCGCGAGCGCGAACTAATACTTCGATCGCAGGGTCGGGTTCATTTTCTCCCGCTGACGCGCCGCCTTCAGATGAGCGCCTTCATGATCGCCGTTGCGATCGGCGTATGGGGCATCGGGATGACGCTGATGTCGACCGTCAAGAGCGGTATCATCCATGTCAAAAACGACGAAATCCGCGAAGCCCGAGTGGCGTATGAGGATTTATTCGAAGAAGTTCTGAGATATCAGAAAAAAGTAGCGACCGTTACGTCGAATTTGCGCGAGAGCCAGGAAAGCCTGCTTGAGCAAGTTGGCAATGTGGTCAGGCTGGACAACAAGAAGGTCGCCAAACTTCGGCAACCGTTGTCGGGGCAAGCCAAGACCGCGGACGGCGACCTCCGCGAACATCTCAGCGATATCGATAAAAAAGTACAGGTCATGACAGAGACCAACACGCTGTTGGAAGGGTCTCTGCTGAAGATCAAAACCGAACTCAAACTCGCCGGCAACGAACGAAACAACATCATCAAAACGCGCACCAAGTTGCGTGAACGGGTTGCCGAGCTAGAGGAATTCCTTATCAAGTCGCGAACCGAGAGTGCGTATCTCGAGCGCCGCGTGACCGAACTGGCCGACAGCCTTTCCGGGAGCCGCTCCGAACACGGCAAGGTGGTTGAAGAGCGCGAAAAGCTGAATGGACGGGTGGCGGCGCTGGAGCATGGCATTAAAGACGCCAAGGCACGCGCGGAACACGCCGAAGTGGATCTGAACAAGGTTCTCGACAAACTCGAAAAAACCACGGGCGCCGACAGCAATACGCAAGTTGCCATGGTCATCGACGGCGGTGACGAATTGAATGGCAACATTCACGATGGCCCGACGCTGAAGCTGCGCAATCGCACCGTTGCATTGCTGCAGCGGCTGAACGACCTGCACGCTGCGCAGGGCAATGTTCTTGACCGGCTCGGTGAGCGCACGGTCAAAAACATCGAATCGGCCGAGCGTCTGATCACAATGACTGGTTTGGACTTGAACGAGGTGCTGGCGCGGGCGACCAAATCGGCGCATGGGCAGGGTGGGCCCCTCGTTGAAGTGGCGAGCGGCGACGAATTGGCCGGTCTGCCAGGCAGCGTATCGGAAATCGACAATCGGCTTACCCGGTGGGCGGGGCTGCGGCAGTTGCTGCAAAGTATACCGCTGATTTCGCCGGTCGATTATTATCACCAGGCCAGTGATTTTGGTCTTCGCCGCGATCCCTTTACCAAGAAACGGGCAATGCATTACGGCGTTGACCTGGCGGGATGGCGTGGCGCGGGGATTTACTCGACGGCGCCCGGCCGCGTGGTATTTGCGGGACGCAAAGGGCGATACGGAAAGATGGTGGAGATCGATCACGGTTACGGCGTTCGTACCCGTTACGGTCATCTGCTTAAAGTACTCGTTAAGAGGGGGCAGGAAGTAGGGCACCGGCATAAGGTTGCGCTTCTCGGCAGTACCGGTCGAAGCACCGGACCGCACGTTCACTATGAAGTCCGCTTCGACGGGAAGCCACTTAACCCAGCACGCTTCATCAAGGCAGGTCGGTATGTTTTCAAAGAACAGTAGCAGCAAGTCACAATCGAATAGCGGCAGCAGCGCGGTTAAGCCCGTTGCGACACCTCCCAGGGTGTCGGCTGCCGGCGTCGTACCTTCGATCGTCAGCGCCAACTTGCGGGTGACGGGGGACCTCGAATCCGAGGGCGATATCCAGATCGACGGCATGGTCGAAGGCGATGTTCGCAGCACCACCGTCACGGTCGGTGAACATGCGGTGGTCAGCGGCTCGATCGAAGCGGACACGGTTCATGTGGCCGGGACGGTTAAGGGGCAGATCAACGGCAAAATGGTCGAGCTCGCACGTTCGGCCAAGGTGACCGGCGATATCGTGCATGAAAGCCTGTCGATCGAGGCCGGCGCGTTCGTGCAGGGTCTGTGCCGTCACGTGGATAACCTGAAACGTACATCCGGTGCGGATGGCAAGGAGCCCACGGGCCCCAATCTGGTCGTCGGCGGCGGATCGTCCGATGGCGGACAAGGACCCGCCAAGGCGGCATTATCCGCGGGACCCAAGGCCTGAGCCGGCCTGCGGTACAGCGTTAAACATTTCGTGATGCCGCACTTGCGGTATCACGCATATAACGGTCGCCCTGGGCGGCCGTTATAGTTTTGCCAGGAAGCGGTCCAGCGCCTCTGTTGACTCGGGCTCGGTGAGCGACGGCACGTGTCCGACGCCGTCGAGACACAATCGTTGCAATCCGGGGTGTTCGACGGCCATCCTGTCGAAGGCCGCCTGGGACAGGACGTCGCTGACACCGCCGCGGATCGCCAGTAGCGGGATGTCGCGTAGCGATCGATACAACGCCCACAGATCCGGCAGGGGCTGCTTTCGCCTCAGCGGCTCGACGATCCTCATATCCCAGTCGAAACGCAGCACGCCGTCGTCGTCCGCGCGCCAGGTCGCTTCGGCGCCCTCCCGCCATTGCTGCTCATCCGTGAAGGACAGCGTTGGGAACAGCTCTTTGAACCGCGCCACGGCGTGTTCCCAGTCCGGCTGCGGATCGTCATGTCCGACATAGTTAAGGATTCGCGCGGTGCCGCCCTCATTAATGTCCGGTCCGATATCGTTGATCACCACACCCGCCAGCACCGTTGGCGCCGCGGCACCCAGCGCGGTCGCGATCAAACCGCCCATCGAGGTGCCGATCACGACAAGCCGGTGCAGCCCGTTAGCCGTGATCAGGTGTAAGATGTCGTTGATATAGGTACCCGGATGATAGTTCATCGGGTTGGGGTCGTAATCCGATTGGCCGCGCCCCCGGTAATCCAAGGCAATAATCCGTCGTTCTGGCATCAACCGCATCGCAAGGCGGTGAAAATCCTTGGAATTACGTGCCATGCCGGGCAAGCAGAGGATTGGTGTTCGCATCGCTTCCGGCGCTTCGTAGTCCCGGAAATAGAGCGATAAACCGTCTTGGGTGGTGAAACGGCGTTCGCGATACACCATTTCGGCGGTCAAGCGGTGATCCCGAGAAGCGCGGGCATTGGCTCGAGCGATGTGAGTTCCGCCACGGGGGCGCCGGGCAGCCTTTCGCGCACCTGGCCGAACCGGTTTACCCATAGGACGTTGAAGCCGAAATGTGCCGCACCGGCCACGTCCCAGGCATTCGACGACATAAAGCAAATATTCTGCGCCGGCACCTTCAAGCGGTCGACGGCAAGCTGATAGACGGCCGGCGCGGGCTTATAGATACCCGCATCCTCGATCGACAGCACGGCGTCGAGCAGTCCGTCGAGCCCGGCGGATCCAACCGCGGCGTTGAGCATCTCCGGTGCGCCGTTCGACAGGATCGCGCGCGCCATGCCGTTTTTTTTGAGTGTGGTCAGCAGCGGCACCACCTCCGGATAGGTGGCGAGACTGAGATAGAGCGGCATCAACGCGTCACCGATTGCCGGATCATTGTGGCCGGCGGCGTCGAGCGCAAAATCCAGGCCGTCGCGGGTCACCTGCCAGAAATCGACGTGGGCGCCCATCAGGCTGCGCAGCCAGGTGTATTCGAGCTGTTTTTGGCGCCACATGGCGGTGACCGTGTCGGCCTTGTCACCGACCGCCTGACGAACGCCATCGGCGACGGAAAATACGTCGAACAGGGTCCCGTATGCGTCAAAGACGCAGGCCTGCACCTCGGCGAGTTTAGGGTCCGGCAAAATCCTCTCCGTCGTCTGCGCCGCTGTCGGTGACCCGCCCGTGCGGGCCCGAGGAGCCCTGATATAGGCCCGGTTCGATTTCGGCGAGCGTGAGGGCCATATCTAGACCGTTTTCACGCCGACGGTAAACAATGAGGTTTTCCAGGACCCGTTGCACGTAGTTTCGGGTTTCGGTGAACGGGATGGATTCGATCCAGTCGATCGCTGCGTAAATGTTCGGTCCGGGGTCGCCATACCGCCGGAGCCAGCGTTCGACCCGCAGCGGACCTGCATTGTATCCGGCCAGCGCCAGAATGAGCGATCCGTCGTAATCTTCAAGAATATCAGCGAGATAGGCTTGGCCAAGCCGTAAATTGTAGTGCGGGTCGCGGGTCAGGCGACGGCGCGAATAGGGCACCCGCAGTCGCCGGGCGACCTGGAGCGCGGTGCGCGGCATCAGCTGCATCAGGCCACGCGCGCCGGCGCGGCTGACTGCCTTCACGTCGAACGCGCTTTCCTGGCGGACCACTGCATAGACCAGCGCCGTGTTGGGTAATTTGGTTGCCCTAGCACTTGCCGGCACCAGTGCGGGATAGCCCGTATCCGACAGCACGATGCCCTGGCGCATGGCGCGTTTGGCCACGGTCACGCTGACGTCGTGGCGGCCCACTTCCTGGGCGAGCCGGGCGGTCAGGGTCCATTCGGCAGCAGTCCGGGCCTTGCGCGAGAGCCTGAGGAGAAACGGCTTCACTTCCACATGCCGGTTAAGCGCGTTAAGGCCGCGGATGACTTGCACCAATTCCTGCCTGTCGAACCGCTGGACATCGCCCTCCGCGGGATCCAGTTCGCTGGGCAGCGGCGGCCGTTCGCTCTGCAGCAAATGGCCGGTGGCGAGTTGGCCATAGAAGCGGGTGGAGTACTGCGCTGCCCGGCGGTACCAGGCGGTGGCCAATGTGTCGTTTTCGAGGGTCTCGTGGGTGCGCGCAAGCCAATAGGCGCCGCGTGACCGGCTGACGGGATAGCTTACCCGGTCGAACATTTTCTGGAAATGCGGCAAGGCCGCCTGCGGCCGATTGAGCCAGCGCAGGGCGATCCAGCCGGCCAGCCATTCGGCTTCGGCGTAATCCTTGCCATCGGTTTGCCCATGGCCGCGGACGATGGCGTAGGCGACTTTCGGCTGTTCCTCCTTGAGCGCCCAGCGCGCGAGGATACGGCGCTCGCGCCACCAGCGGCGCGGCCGCACCAAATCCTTGGGCGGCG
>CAYYBI010000574.1:0-5877 GCA_964469835.1 uncultured Rhodospirillaceae bacterium | reverse complement strand
TGCTCGACCTGCGCGACAATCCGGGCGGCCTATTGCATCAGGCGGTGCGGGTCGCCGATCTGTTCATCGAAAGCGGACGTATCATTTCGACCCGCGGCCGGCACCGGGACAGCCTGCAATTGTTCGACGCCACACCCGGCGATATCGCCCATGGCCTACCGATCGCCGTGTTGGTGAACGGGTCTTCGGCATCGGCGGCGGAAATTCTCGCGGCCGCGCTGCAGGATCGGGGCCGCGCCATCGTCATCGGCAGCACCAGCTACGGCAAAGGCACGGTCCAGACGGTATTGCGGATGCCCAATGAGGGCGAGCTCATCCTGACATGGGCGCGTCTGTATGCGCCCTCCGGGTACAGCCTCAGCAAGGTGGGCGTGGTTCCGACCGTGTGCACCGCGAACAGCACGGACGCGCAGCTCCTCGTCCGCAACGCCTTAAAGAACAACGGCGCCATATCGCAACGGATGATGAAGATACGGCGCAATTTCGACACCGCCAGCAAGGCGGACCGCGACGCGCTCCAAAATTTCTGCCCACGCGGCGGGGATGGACGAAACCTGTTGGATTCAGAGGTTGCCAAGCTTTTGCTTACCGTGCAGAAACGCTATGTGCAGACTTTGAAACTAGCGTCCAAGGTGTATGCCTCCCGATAACTCCGGAAAGCGCGACGACCCTGTCAAACCACGTGATGCCGCCAGCCTGATCCTGCTGCGCGACGGCACGGATGGTCCTGAGGTCCTGATGGGGCGGCGGCCGCTGGCGTCGCGTTTCATGCCGGGCGTCTATGTTTTCCCCGGCGGGGCAGTCGATCGCGGAGACTTCAACCTGAAGACCGAGCGGGATGCCGCCGGCGCCGTGATCGAACGGCTCGGCCGCAAGGCGCCGCCACCGCTCGCCCGCGCCCTGCCCTGGACCGCGCTACGCGAAACCTGGGAAGAAACCGGCCTGATGCTGGGCGCCCCCGGCGCCGCCCAAGGCGTTGACGGGTGTCCCGCCCTTGATGCCTACGCCAATGCGGGCCTGGCGCCCGATCTGGGGGCGCTGGACTATCTGATGCGCGCGGTCACGCCGTCCTATGTGCCGATCCGTTTCAATACCCGATTTTTCATCGCAAACGGCGCCACCGTCTCCGGTGAGCTCAGGCAAGTCACCGAACTGGAAGATATCGGCTGGCGCACCGTGCGCGCGGCGGAAACGCTAAACATCGTCAACGTGACGGGGCTGGTGCTGGAGGAAGCGGCGAAGTACTGGCGCGGCGAATTCGACGGTGCGAAAGACCGCCCGACACCGATGTTCACCCAACGGGTTCCGGGCGAAATCGTGCTGCGCGAGGAATAGGCCGCGAGCGGCCGTCGAGTGTTAGACTCCACTCTTCGTTTGGCCACAAATTCAGCAAGAGGCAAGCAATGAACCTGCAGGACATCACCATCCATTTCGCCCATTCAGCCTATCAGCTCGCCCCCTTGTTCGAACGCCGCGACACCGGCATCCGCCATTACCAGACCTGGACGGTCGAGGATTCCTACGCCCGGATGGGTGACGGAGAGGTGCTGGTGGTGTCCGGCGTGTGGAAGAACGATATGCTGGCCGGCGCCGACAAACTGAAATTCATCCAGGTTTGCGGCGCGGGCTACGACCAGTTCGACCAGGACGCATTGCGCGCCAGGGGCGTGCGCCTGGCCAATGCCAGCGGCGTCAACGTGAATGCGGTCAGCGACCATGCCATGGCCATGATCCTGGCGCTAACGCGCCAGATCCACACCGGACGGGACAATCAGCGCGCAGGAGTATGGCGCGGCATGATCGCCGACCTGTCACAACGCGAGGATGAACTACCCGGCAAGACGATGCTGATCTTCGGGCTCGGCAAGATCGGCGGACGGCTCGCGAAACTGGCGAAGGCGTTTGGCATGACCGTGATCGGCATCAAGCGGGATACCGCAACGCCGGTCGAGCATGTGGACGAACTGCATTCATCGGACGCGCTGCCCGGACTTTTACCGCGCTGTGATTTTGCCGTGCTGACCTGCCCGCTGACGCCGGAAACGCACAACGTGATCGACGGACCGGCGCTCGCTGCGATGAAGCCGTCGAGCTACCTGATCAACGTCGCCCGCGGCGGTTGCGTCGACGAGCCGGCGCTGATCGACGCCTTGCAACGAAAAATCATCGCCGGCGCCGGCATCGACGTGACGGTCGAGGAACCGCTGGCCGCCGGATCGCCGCTTTGGGGATTCGACAATGTGGTGCTGACGCCGCACACCGGCGGCGAGACGACGAAGTACGAAGACAACGTCATCGACATCCTGCTCGAAAACCTGAACCGGCTCGCGCGCGGCGACGAACCGCTGCACAATCAGGTGATTTGAAGTCCGGTTGACCCGTTAGCCGGCCGCCAATATCGGCAGGGCGTCGTCCCAGGCATCCAGCGTCTGTTGGATATCCGCCTCTTCGAGCGAGGTCGACAGGTAGTATTTGCTCTCGCCCTTGAGAATGCCGCGCTCGCGCAACAACCCGTTGAGCTGCCGCATCTTTGCGGCGTCGCCGCGCAGCGTGTCGCGGTAGTTGCGGACCTCGCCCGAAGTGAAGACGAGATCGAACAGCGACGGCACGCCGACGATTTCCGCCTCGACGCCCGCGCGATCCAGGCTATCCCGCAATCCGGCCATCAGCCGGCGGCCATTCTCGAACAGCTTCTCGTAGGTTCCGGGACGCTTGAGGATTTCCAGCGTCGCCAGCCCGGCCGCCGCCGCAATCGGGTTGCCGGACAGCGTGCCCGTCATCGGCACGTATTTTTCCAGCGCGGCGACGTCCTTGTCGAAACACGCCATGACATCGTTAGTCCCGGCGATTGCCGACAGGGGGAAACCCCCGCCGACCGCCTTGCCGAGCGTGCAGATATCCGGCGTGACGCCGTAATATTCCTGGGCGCCGCCATAGGCCAAGCGGAACCCGGTCACCACCTCGTCGAACACCAGCAGCATGTCGTTGGCCAGTGTGAGCTCGCGCATCGCCTCCAGGAAGCCCGGCTGCGGCGGAACCAGCCGCTGCAGCGGCTCCATCATTACGGCCGCGATCGTTCCCTTGTGTTCGCGGATCAGGCTTTCGACCGCGTCGGCGTCGTTGAACGGCGCGACCACCATGTTCTCGCCGACATTTTCAGGAATGCCCGCCGAATCCGGAATGGGATGATCGTAGTTGACGGGCTTTTGCGGCGTCATGCTCATCAGCCCGTAGTCGCTGTAGCCGTGATAGCCGCCTTCGAATTTGAGGATCTTGTCGCGGCCCGTATAGGCCCGGGCGAGCCGCATCGCGAACGCGTCCGCTTCCGATCCGGTGCAAGCAAATCGCACCTTTTCGGCGCAGGGCACGGCGTCGATGACCGCTTCGGCGAGCTCGATGCCCTGCCGGTTGTTGGCAAAAAATGTGGTGCCGTGCGCGAGCTGCGCCTGCGCGGCGGCGTTGACTTCCGGGTGCGCGTGCCCGACCAGCATCGGGCCGGAGCCGATGAGGTAGTCGACATATTCATTGCCGTCCTCATCCCAGACGCGGCTGCCGCGCCCCTCGCGGATGATGATGTCACCCGAGGTATTGCCGAACGTACCGCCCGGCAGGACGTCTTTGGCCTTGTCGAACAAGGGATTTGCGGGGATCGGATTTGCGGACATCGGCTGACCCTTTCGGTGTCTGGAATGCGACGGCGCGGCCGGCAGGGCCACGAGGCATTCGGTTCAACTTGGCATCTGCGCGACCGTATGAAGGAATCTCGCGATGATTTAAGACTGTGCCAAGCCCGGCGGAGCCTTGTCAAACGCGCGTTGGGTCTGACACCGAATGATTGCCGCGCCGACGCCGAATGCAGCAGCCCTTCACCTCATCTCAGTTGGAGATTTCAACGACGGGGGTCAGCCTAGTGGATCCATTCATCACCCTTCACGCGAATGTCGGCTTTTGGCTCGAGAAGCGGCCATACGGATGCGGCAGTGGAATTGTCAGCTTTTAGCAAACAACAACGGACGCAAGGGCTGCTTGAAATAAGATCGTCCCTTGATCACTGGCCACATTGCGCGAGTGATTGGTCAAGATCGGCGTGAAGGGCGTACGCCGTGGCCGCTATGTCACATTCCAGCTTGCCGGGATCGCGATCCCGGAAACCTTGTTTGCCGACATCCTGCGCCGCATCAACCGGCTCAGACCGAAACCACTCCCAACATCCGGTATTGATCGCCACAGCGCAAGCCGATGGACAATTGAGCGAGGCTGCATTTTCATCGGCCCTGTCAGAGGAATTCACATGGGGAATCCCGAACCAAACGCCAGAATTCAGCATTGATCCCAAATATCAAAAGTTTGGCTGGGAATATCAACGATAACTTGGATTTTAAAACCTAGTCGCAATCGACTACTGGGTCATTTCCGTTTTAACCTTCGCCAGCCGAACGGGGTCGTTATGGATCGTTAGTCCGGCGGCAAGATCACACTCACAACGGAAGCCTTGATGGCGCGACCAGGATGCGGCTTCTGACGATCATAGCCTGGTACTCCTGTTTCGGGGTCTTGTCTTCTTTCCACTACCGGATTTGACCTGAATTGAATTACCACCTCCCCCCATCCTATGAAGCACTTAATGGTCAAAGAAAGGCGCAATCACAGTTAATGCAAATCTACAAACAGACGAAGAAACGGAGCAAATGGTTGTGGATGGGCTTTCTGTCGGGTGACGAGAAATGGATTTGGCAAGACATCGAATGTTGTTAGAGGACACCATCACGGCGCATCCGCGGACACGGCATGGGCATACCAGCCGAATTTTTGTCTCCATCGCTCCTGCCGCCGAACGTGAAAGGACGCTCACTGCGCTGAGTCGCTTTTCGAGCTTCGAGGTGACAACGATCAAGGGCCTGGATTTCGCACCGACCGTCGGTGCCCTTCGCACCGACTATTTGATCGTGTGGTTCGAGGAATTCCAAAAACTGCTGGAAACTGATGCCAATGCCCTTGTGAGGGTATCACGTCATGCGCGCGTCATTGTCGCCCTAACCAGTGATCAGTTGCTCAAGGCCGCGAATACCCTACTTCTGGCCGACGCTTGGCTGCTTACGGACCTCATGCTAGAGCAGATCGGTATGCTCGTTGGGCTAAGCAGTTACGGTTACACGATTTTACCTGCCGGCGTTGGTAGCGATTTTGGTCTCGATGGCCTTCGACTGCAACTAATGCACAGACTTGATCCAGAAGAACGTTTGGTCCTTGAACAGCTGGGAGTTGGCCACAGCAATCTCGGTATATCGAAGCGGCTGGACTTTTCGGTAACTAGGACCAAGGCGATCGTCCGAAGTATTCTCCGTAAGCTGCACTTCCGCAATCGAACTCATGCCGCCGTCTTTATGGCGCGGCATGGCTGTCCGGAGGTTCGGGCCAATTCGCTCGGGGTCAACGATGATGACTCAACTCTCCAGCCGATATTGAACAGGGCTTGAGCCGGTCCAACGTCGGAAAGCATGATAGAACGCTGCGACTTCGGAATATCCGAGCAGATAGGCAACTTTCTTGACGCTGATCCGTCTGTCTTTCATATACTGAAGCGCCAGCTTCCGGCGCACTTCATCCAACAGAATTTTGTAGGTGACGCCGTCTTCCGCCAGCTGTCGCGTCAGAGTACGAGCGCTCATTCCAAGCTCCCGAGCGACAGCGTCAATCTTGGGCTGGCCTGAATGCAACAGGGTCGTGATCAACTGCTGAACATCGAAAACCAAGTCGTCGGTTTTTGGGCGAGCGCCCAGAATCAGACGACAGTGATGCTTCAGGATTTTCAACAACTCGTTATCCGCCGCCTCTATGGGACAGTCTAGAAGCTTCGCGTCGAAGACGATCGCACTT
>CAYYBI010000573.1:0-12474 GCA_964469835.1 uncultured Rhodospirillaceae bacterium | reverse complement strand
CGCGATCGCGCGGCGGCACCGCCTCCAGCAATTCCTGCTGCTCGCCTTCGTCCAAATCCTCGATCAGGTCGACGGCGTCGTCGGTTTCGAGTTCCTGGACGACTTCCGCAAGCCGCTCGGTATCGAGCGCTTCGATGACGTCCTCGCGCACCGACTCGTCTAGATGGGAATAAAATTCAGGATCGAGCTCGCCCTCCATACGGGAGACCACGGCTCGGCGTTCGTCCTGCGTCAGGTGTTCGAACAAATCGGCGAAATCAGCGGCATGAAGCGGCTGAACCAGGGATTTCACACCGTCCCAATGGTCATCCGCAATCGCGGTCTTGACCTCGCGAACCAGGGTATCCGTGGCGCCATACAGCCCCTCGAGGTCGTCTTGCTCCACCGGGTCGATGTTTTCGGCATCGGTCATCGCGGCCGAACCTTAGGCCACGTGGCGCATGGCGTGGGCTTGCGCACCGACGACGGACAGCGCCGTCATATTGAGGAGGCCCCGCGACGTGATCGACGGCGTAACGATATGCGCCGGCATTTCGGCGCCAAGAAGCATCGGCCCTATGGTGATCAGCCCTTCACCCAGCACACGCACCAGGTTGTAGGCGATGTTGGCCGCGTCCAGCGAGGGCATAATCAGCAAATTCGCGCTGCCGGCCAGCTTTGAGTCCGGGAATATGCGCTTGCGGATTTCCTCGTCGATCGCGGCGTCGGCGTGCATTTCCCCGTCGACCTGCAGCGATGGATGTTCACGATGCAGGATCGCGGCGGCCGCCCGCATCTTGGTCGCCGAATCATACCGCGACGTACCGAAGTTGGAATGGGACAATAATGCGACCTTCGGTACGATGCCGAAGCGCTGGACTTCCCGCGATGCGAGCAGGGCAAGCTGCACAACCTCCTCCACCGTGGGATCGGGCGTAACGTGGGTATCCGCGATAAAGTAGAGGCCTTTCGGCATGACAAGGAGCGTCAGCGCCGACAAATCGCCGGCGCCTTCCCGCTTGCCGATGATCTCGCGGACGTGCCGCAGATGCGTTTGAAACTGACCGACCGCACCGCAGAGCATGGCGTCGGCATCGCCCCGACGGACCATCATGGCGCCAATCGCGGTGGTGCGCGTTCGCATGACCCGCCGCGCCAAATCCGGTGACACGCCGTTGCGCGCCATCAGCTCATAATAGTTGGTCCAATAGTCCTGGTACCGCTCGTCGCCATCCGGATCGACCAGTTCGACATCCTTACCGAGCTGCAACCGCAGTCCGAGCCGCTCGATACGGGAGAGAATCACCGACCGGCGCCCGACCACGATCGGTTTCGCCAGGCGCTCGTCGACCGCCGCTTGAACCGCCTGGAGCACCTTTTCGTCCTCGCCATCCGTGAAGACGACCCGCTTCGGGTTCAGCCGGGCGCGCTCGAAGACCGGCCGCATCACCAAGCCGGTTTTCCAGACGAATTCCGACAATTGCTGACCATAGGCTTCAAAATCGGCGATGGGCCGGGTCGCCACGCCGCTTTCTTGTGCGGCCTTAGCCACCGCCGGCGCGATCTCCGTAATCAGCCTTGGGTCGAATGGATTGGGGATCAGATAGTCGGGTCCAAATTGGGTTGCCTGTTCGCCATAGGCTCTGGAGACAACGTCGGAACTCTCCGCCTGCGCAAGTTTTGCCAACGCCTTGACGCAGGCGATCTTCATCGCCTCATTGATCGCCGTCGCGCCCGCATCGAGGGCACCGCGAAAGATAAACGGGAAGCAAAGCACGTTGTTGACCTGATTGGGGTAGTCCGACCGACCCGTGGCGATGATCGCATCCGGCCGAACCGCACGCGCCTCTTCCGGTAGGATTTCCGGCGTCGGGTTGGCCAAGGCCATGATAATCGGCTGCTCGCCCATTTCCTTGACCATATCCTGGCTCAAAACCCTCGGCGCCGACAGGCCCAGGAAGATATCCGCACCACCAATGACTTCAGCAAGCTTGCGCGCCTTGGTTTCCTGGGCAAACCGTTCCTTGGCAACGTCCATTTCCTGCTGCCGGCCTTTAAACACCACGCCGACGATGTCGGTGACCCAGATGTTTTTCTCGGGCATTCCCATATCGACCAGGAGGTTGAGACAGGCAAGCGCGGCAGCGCCCGCGCCCGAGGTCACCAGCTTCACCTCTTCGATCTTCTTGCCGACAATTTGCAGCGCATTTTCGATCGCCGCGGCAACGATGATCGCGGTTCCGTGTTGATCGTCATGGAACACCGGAATCTTCATCCGCTCGCGCAGCTTGGCTTCGATTTCGAAACATTCCGGCGCCCGGATATCTTCCAAATTGATGCCGCCGAAGGTCGGCTCCAACGCGGCCACGATATCCACGAAGCGGTCCGGATCGAGCGCATCGATCTCGATGTCGAAAACATCGATGCCGGCGAATTTCTTGAACAGAACCGCCTTGCCCTCCATGACGGGTTTGGAAGCAAGTGGGCCGATATTGCCTAAACCAAGCACCGCGGTACCGTTGGTGACCACGCCGACAAGATTGCCGCGCGCGGTGACCGTGGCCGCCTCGTCGGCCGAGTCGACAATGGCATTGCAGGCGAAGGCGACCCCGGGCGAATAGGCAAGCGCCAGATCCCGCTGATTGGCCAGCGGCTTGGTTGGCGTGACCGCTAGTTTCCCCGCCGGCCGGCGGCGATGATACGCTAACGCGCTTTCGGCGATATCGTCGTCGGCCATCCTCATTTCTCCCTCACCGCCAGAGTTACCGACCCGCCCGACAGAAAAAGACCCGCTGTCGTCTCAGCGGGCCTTGAGAAACTGGTGCGGTCGAGAAGACTCGAACTTCCACGGTGTTTCCACCACAGCGACCTCAACGCTGCGCGTCTACCAATTCCGCCACGACCGCATATTTGCTGCGCTCTCCCTCACTTATGGCCATAATCGGTGCCGTGCCGCAGTCACCGGAGAATCGCACTGGACAGCGAGATACCAAAACCGGGAGCCCTTCGCAAGGAATGCTTGAAAATTTGATGCCAAACCGAAATAACCAGACGGAATCCGCGTTGGAATGGCGGATCAGCGAGGACCCAGTTCCCTATGAAACCGCGCTGGCCGAGATGGACCGGCGGGTTGCCGAGATTCACGCCGGCACCGCACCGGAACTGGTTTGGCTGCTCGAACACCCGCCACTTTATACCGCGGGCACGAGCGCCGATGAAGCCGATCTGCTCGCGCCGGACCGATTTCCGGTGCATCGAACCGGCCGCGGCGGCCAGTACACCTATCACGGCCCGGGCCAGCGCATCGCCTATGTCATGCTGGATCTAAGCCGACGAACGCCGGACGTGCGGCGCTATGTCCACGATCTGGAAGAATGGATCATTCAAGCCCTCGCCCAGTTCAACGTCACCGGTGAACGGCGTGAAGACCGGGTCGGCATCTGGGTCGCGCGCGACAGCGGGCGCGAAGACAAGATCGCGGCAATCGGCGTCCGGATACGGCGCTGGGTCACCCTGCATGGCATCGCCATAAACGTGGAACCCAACCTCGGCCATTTTGACGGCATCGTGCCGTGCGGCATCGATCCGGGGCAATTCGGCGTCACGTCGCTGGTGGATTTAGGGTTGCCGGTTGCCGCGACCGATGTGGATGTAGCCTTGGCAGCGAGCTTCGAAACCGTTTTCGGCCCATCGGTAAAAGTATCGTAGCGCGTCTCGTCGACCGGGTCAGCGATATTGCCGGAAGCCGGGTTCTACCGGCTCATTCATCACCGTTTCGCTCACGGCGGTGACCGATGCCATCGGCGGGCCTTGCCAGCAACCCTCGACCATCGCCCGAACGGCCTCCTGCGGCCCGCTGAACACCGCTTCCACCGAACCGTCGGCAAGATTGCGCACCCAGCCGTCGAGGCCCAGCAGGCTCGCCTCACGCGCCATCCAATAGCGAAAGCCGACCATCTGCACTCTGCCTTCGATAAAGACTCGGACCGCCTTATCTCCCATGCCCCTACTCAAATTCCAAAATCGATTGATCGACCGCCAGGCTATCTCCGATGCCCGCGTGAAGGATCTTTACGATACCATCCCGCTCCGCCCGTAGCACGTTTTCCATCTTCATCGCTTCGACCACCGCCAATTCCTCGCCCGCCTTTACCTCCTCGCCTTGGGCGACCGCGAGCCGGATCAGTAGGCCGGGCATGGGCGACAGGAGGAACCGGGACAGATCCGGCGGTTCTTTCTCGGGCATCTGGGCAAGCAATTCGGCCGCGCGCCGCGACAACAGGGTGACCAGCGCGTCGACGCCGCCATGAAACAGCCGCCAACCAATACCGTCGCGCTCAACCTGAAAGCACAGCTCGCGGCCATCGACCCGCCCCTGAAACAGCGCATTTCCTGCTGACCAATCGCTGCTCACTTCAAGCTTATGCGGCTTGCGGCCGAGCTTGAAGTGGACACTGCAGGTATCTGAGTTGTTGGACAGATGCAATGGGTAGTCTTTTCGATTCATCCGCGCGACACAGGATGGCGGTGGCACGGGGCGACCGCCCGCGGGCTGCCTGGAAAGTGCCGCCTTGCGGAACTCCGACCGGCAATGAACCGCCCCCGCCACCGCGAGGAACACTGGAATTTCTTCGTCGGTCAACGCCCGTTCGCCATATCCGTCGGGGAATTCTTCGTCGATAAAGGCGGTTGAGAGCCGGCCTTCCTCGAAGCGCGGATGCGCCAACACCGCAGCCAGAAACGCCACGTTGTGCGAAATGCCGCGAATATGGAAGGCGTCCAGTGCTTCCCGCAGTCCGGTGATCGCCGCGTCGCGGGTGGTTCCGGCAGCGATGAGCTTGGCGATCATCGGATCGTAAAACATGGAGATTTCGCCGCCTTCGAAAACCCCGCTATCGACCCGCAACTGCGGCCCGTGCGGCGGTTCCCGATAGCGCACCAGCCGGCCCGTGGACGGCAGGAAATTGCGCCGCGGGTCCTCGGCATAAAGTCGCGCCTCGATCGCCCAGCCGTCCATCGTCACGTCTTCCTGCCGGATCGAGAGTTCCTCACCCGCCGCCACCCGGATCATCTGTTCCACCAGATCCAGCCCGGTCACGAACTCGGTCACCGGATGCTCGACTTGCAGCCGGGTGTTCATTTCCAAGAAATAGAAATTCCGGTCCTTGTCGACGATGAATTCGACTGTCCCCGCGGATTGGTACTCCACCGCCTTGGCCAGCGCCACCGCCTCCGCCCCCATCGCGGCCCGCGTCTTATCGTCGATGAAAGGCGACGGCGCTTCTTCGATCACCTTCTGATGGCGGCGCTGGATCGAGCATTCGCGCTCGCCCAGGTGAATGATGTTGCCGTGCCCATCGGCCAATACCTGAATTTCGATATGGCGCGGCTGTTCGATGAATTTTTCGATGAAAATCCGGTCATCGCCGAAGCTCGACTTGGCCTCGTTGGCAGCAAGTTGGAAACCTTCGCGAACGCCCGCGTCGTCATAGGCGACCCGCATGCCCTTACCGCCGCCGCCCGCCGACGCCTTGATCATCACCGGATAGCCGATTCGCGCCGCAATCGTGACGGCCGCCTTTGCGTCCGGGACAATGTCCGGATGCCCCGGCACCGTGCTGACCCCGGCCTTCTGCGCCAGGCGTTTCGATTCGATCTTGTCACCCATCGCGGCAATCGCACCGGTCGGCGGGCCGATGAAGACGATTCCCGCCGCGGCAAGCGCATCGGCGAAGGCCGGATTTTCCGACAGGAACCCGAAGCCGGGATGCACTGCTTCCGCGCCCGTATCCTTGGCCGCCTGAACGATCCGGTCGATCACAAGGTAACTCTCCGCCGCCGGCGAGGGACCGACGGGCACCGCCTGATCCGCCATGCGGACATGCAGCGCCCCGGCGTCGGCCTCCGAATAGACGGCGACCGTCTCGATGCCCATGCGCTGCGCCGTGCGAATTATGCGGCACGCGATTTCGCCCCGATTGGCGATCAGTATCCTGGAAAACACCGGCCAAACCTTATTTTGTTATTATATATAAGCAATCTATACGCCGCCTCAGGATGCCCGGCGCAGGATTATGAACGAGTCACGCAGCGGCAGCCTCAACGACGACCGTGGATAAAATGTCCGCCGCCTCGGCGAGTTGCTCCCGCGACACGTCGAGATGCGTGACGGCCCGCATACTGCTACCGCTCGATGCGCCGATTCGGACGCCGCGCTCCAGCAGGCGGTCATGCACTTGCCCCGCGCTCAGCCCCGTCCCCTCGACATCGAAGAACACGAGGTTGGTCTCCACCGAGGCCGGATCGATGGCGACTCCCGAAATATCCGCGATCCGCTCGGCGAAGAAGCGGGCGTTTTCGTGGTCTTCGACCATCCGGTCGACATTATTTTCCAAAGCGTAGATGCCGGCGGCGGCGATCACGCCCGACTGCCGCATGGCGCCGCCCATACGCTGCTTCCATTGCCATGCCTCGTCAATCAATGACTTGCTGCCGAGCAACACGGCGCCGAACGGGCAGCCCAGCCCCTTGCTGAGGTCAAGCCACATCGTATCGAACGGCCCGGCGAAATCGCGCGCCGACACGTTGCTGGCCACGACCGCGTTCAGCACCCGCGCGCCATCCATATGCGTCGCCATGTCGTGGTTGCGCGCCACCGCCTCAACCTCGCGAATGGTCTCCAGCGGCCAGACCGTGCCGCCGCCGAGGTTCGAGGTCTGTTCGACCACCAGCAGCCGCGTTCTCGGCGTATGGCGGCGCACGGTGCGAACCGCCGCCTCGACCTGCTGGCCGGTGAAGATGCCGCGCTCGCCATCGATCGGCGAGATCATGGAGCCAGCGAACACCGCCGCACCCGCGCCTTCGAGGTTGAGCACATGCGCGGTCCGGTCGGCGAGCACCTCGTCGCCCGGCTTGCAATGCAGCATCATGGCGATCTGATTGCACATCGTCCCCGACGGCAGAAAAACCGCATCTTCCTTGCCGAACAGGTCGATCGCCATTTCGAGCAGACGATTGACGCTCGGATCCTCGCCCTTCTGCTCGTCGCCGACCGGTGCGTCGGCCATCGCCTTGCGCATGCCCGGCGTCGGCCGCGTCTGGGTATCGCTGTGCAGTTCGATGCGGATATCAGTCATGCCCGGTGTCCCTTTAGTGCCCTGGGTGTTCGCCTGAAAAACTAGTCTGCGCCCGTGAGTATATCAAACAAACCGGGCAAAAATCATGGTTCTTGGCGCTCGGCTCTGATCGTCTGGAGTGGTCGGGATAATTGGTGCGTCCAAACAATTTACCAATTCGTTATTATATTTGCCCCCGTGTAGCCCCTACCTCTCGGTCATGCATTGCAATCAAATAACCATAACAGCAGCCATGCCCCTGCACGCCTTGGCATGGGATAGGTATTGGAGCTGGGCAAGGCTGCAAGTCAACACGCCAAGTCAAAGCCGGTTGCCGGTGCTTGCAGCGCTCAAAGCGCATTGGCCAAGGGGCATGCAGGGGGTGGGGGGCGTGTTTTGGCACTCATATATGAGAGTGTCGCGCCTATGAGAGTGTCGCGCCGAATCTCACCAAAAATACGATGACCTCATTTAGACAATATTGGCGAGCACGGACTTTAGCAGTGACTTCCCAAGATGCGCCTTGGCGGCCATCAATGCCAATAACCCGCTCGTTTAAGGGCGTAAACTCCATTCGTCTTCGTCGTTCGGATTGTTTGAGATGCTCCGAAGGGCCCTTACCACTTCCGCTCCGACAATTGATCTCGCGATGAGTGCCTGGGAAATTGGGCCAATTTCGACAACAGCAATGCTCGTTGCAGAAATGGCTGCCGCCGCAAAGATACCTTTCATCACACTTTGGTCCGCGAGTGCTTTTAGAAAAGCCTCAAGGACGTTATGAACCAACTCTGAATTGGTTTGCCGCGCAGCCTCTATATCTTCGCCTGCTTCCAGACGCTCAATAACTCTATCAAGCGAACCAATTTGTCTCTCTTCAAGCACAGGATCCCATCACTATAGGCAAGGTCGTCGCGATATAGGACCCGTATGGGGAGAATCGCCCATTTACGTTCCGCGAAAGCGCTGTTACAGCTGTAAACAAACCGATGCTCGCAGGCACCTGGGCATTTCAATCGAACCGAATGGTGGGGGAACGTTGCCATGGCTGATCTTATCGTTATCGAATACGACGACGTGCACAAAGCGGACGAAGTACGGCTAAAACTTCGAAAAATGCAGCAGGATTATCTTTTGGACCTGGAAGATGCCGTGATTGCCGTGAAGGACGAGAACGGAAAGGTCAAGCTTAACCAGACCTTCAACCTCACTGCGGCCGGTGCGATATCCGGTGGATTCTGGGGCACGCTGATCGGCGTGATCTTCCTCAACCCTTTGTTGGGAATGGCCGCCGGAGCGGCAGCGGGCGCCGTCAGCGGCTCACTGACGGATATCGGAATCAACGACAAATTCATGAAGGATGTCGCGAACGGGTTCCAGAACGGCTGTTCAGCATTGTTCATCTTGGTTCGTAAAGTAACGCCGGATAAGGTGCTTGCCGAGTTGGAGGGCAGTGGCGGCAAGGTCATTCAAACCTCGCTGACCCATGAAAAACAAGAAAAGCTCCAGGCGGCCTTGACCGCAAAGAATACCGCAAGTGCAACCTAGCCGGGCCAAATGCCCGCTAATGGGATGGACCGGCTGCCGCTAACGGCTCGCCCTATCGTGAAGATAGAGTTGCCAAGCAGGCCTAAATACATTGCACGGCGGGGCGTGGTTTAGCATTAGAAGCCACAAGCCTTTTGTAATCTATCAATCCGTTTCTTGGCACAGACCAAACCATAGTGGCGCTGATATTCACCATCAGCCTCAAAAACGATAGTGGATTTTCCCGCATCGTGGTTCTTGCTAATTGAATCGTAGAGCCGCTTGGCTTGTTTCGGGCTACCAATAAGCGTCGTTTCGCGTTCCTTGGTGAGGGAACTAATCCACCGCTCGGTTACCAATTTACCCTTCCCAATATGGTAGCGTATGCGGATAGGTTTTGTTTTCTGGGAAAGCAGCTTCTTCGTACGAAACATCGTGTGGATTTTATTGTTATCTCCGCAATAGAATTTCAGGCTCGATTCATTGAACCGCCCCGGTATTTTACCTAGATTAGCGGAGTCGGTGGATACACGCGCACTAGCGTGTTTTTTGCCGGTTTGCGCGTCGGTACTTTCCGAGTAGTACCAATCCGATCTTATAGACCCGCCCCGCTTGTAATGAGTCTTACCCACGTATGCGAGGTAATCCCATACGCACTTCTCCACGTTCCTTTCAAACTTCTCTTGCTGTGCCGATTCGGAGTCTATATCGACTCGGTTGCCTTCTATTTCAGGAGCAGATCTGCCGCACCCTAATAGCAGGGCCATCCCGGCGACACTCATAAGTACCTTTCGCATTCCCCATGCTCCCTTCTTATTGTCTCAGCCTACCTCCCAGAAATCGGCGTCAATTACCGTGCCGCCTTCCGGGTTGGGCTGGTAACGATCTTCGGCAAATTGCGCCATCAACGCGGTTACCTCTGCATTGTAGTTTGAACGCGTCCAGCTATAGCTGGCAATCCACGGGAAGAGCGGACTCCCGAGTTTTTGAGCCGTGCTCGACGATGGGTTCCATACTCACATGCAAGTTGCTGCAGGGGGCTAGGGGGGTAACCGAATGTCGGCTTTCGGGGACGAAGCGAAACTAACCGGTCGCCCTGTGAGTATGAAGTGATCCATCGCTGTTGCACCATGACACGGTCGATGGACGGACTGCTTCTTTGCCAGATCAGTCAGCCTGTTTACCGATCTTCTTGCCGACCAACCAAGTCACGATCCCTCCGATGGCGATGATAAGGCCAATGAGCGGCCAGGCCCATTCGCGGCCCGGACCAAGGTCGAGGAAAGACGGTCCGCCCAAGAAGATAACCGCACCCAGGAAGACGTCGAAGACACCGATCGATTTTAGAATTTTGCCGGTCCGCGCACGCTGCTCCGGGGTCATCGGTACTTTCGACACTCCAGCCATACGAAACTCCGATTCTGCAATGCTTTGGGTGCGCCCCTTAAAGCGGAATGTTACCGTGCTTCTTCCACGGATTTTCGAGTTTCTTGTCGCGCAGCATGCGCAGCCCCCGGCAGATTCGCCGACGCGTGTTGCGCGGCATGATGACGTCGTCGATGAAGCCGAGCGAGCCGGCGACGAACGGGTTTGCGAATTTCTCGCGGTACTCGTCGGTGCGTTTCTCGATCTTCGCCGCGTCGCCGATATCCTCGCGGAAGATGATCTCCACCGCCCCTTTCGGCCCCATCACCGCGATCTCGGCGCTCGGCCAGGCGTAGTTGAGGTCGCCGCGCAGATGCTTGGAGCTCATGACGTCGTAGGCACCGCCATAGGCCTTGCGGGTAATCACCGTCACCTTCGGAACCGTCGCCTCCGCATAGGCATACAAAAGCTTCGCGCCGTGCTTGATGATGCCGCCATATTCCTGCGCGGTGCCCGGCAAAAATCCCGGCACGTCGACGAAGGTCACGATGGGAATATTGAAGCAATCGCAGAACCGGACGAAGCGCGCCGCCTTGCGGGCTGAATTGATGTCGAGACACCCGGCCAACACCATCGGCTGATTGGCGATGATGCCAATCGTGCTGCCTTCCATCCGCCCGAAGCCGGTCAGGATATTGCCCGCATATTCCGGCGCGACCTCGAAGAAATCGCCTTCGTCGACCACCTTGGTAATCAACTCGGCCATGTCGTAGGGCTGGTTCGGATTTGCCGGAATCAGGCTGTCGAGCGACGGTTCCGCCCGGTCGAACGGATCCGATGTCGGCAGGACCGGCGGCTTCTCGCGATTCGATGTCGGCAGAAAATCGATGAAGCGGCGCAGCTCGATCAGCGCCTCGACATCGTTGTCGAAGGCGCGGTCGGCGACGCCCGACTTACCGGTATGGGTCACGGCGCCCCCAAGATCTTCGGCCGTTACCTCTTCATGGGTGACCGTCTTCACCACATCCGGCCCGGTCACGAACATGTAGGACGTGTCTTTCACCATGAAGATGAAATCGGTCATGGCGGGCGAATACACGGCGCCGCCGGCACAGGGACCCATGATCATCGATATCTGCGGCACCACGCCGGACGCCATCACGTTGCGTTGAAAGACATCGGCATACCCGGCCAGCGACGCCACGCCTTCCTGAATTCGGGCGCCCCCGGAATCGTTCAAGCCGATCACCGGTGCACCGACTTTCATTGCCTGATCCATGATCTTGCAGATCTTGCGGGCGTGGGCTGCCGACAGCGATCCACCGAAAACGGTGAAATCCTGACTGAAGACAAAGACCAGGCGCCCGTTGACGGTGCCGTGGCCGGTCACCACGCCGTCGCCCGGGACTTTTTGCTCGGCCATGCCAAAATCGTGGCTGTCATGCTCGACGAACATGTCCCATTCCTCGAAGGATTCCTGGTCGAGCAGAACCTCGAGCCGCTCGCGCGCGGTCAGCTTGCCCTTGCCGTGCTGCGCGTCGATCCGCCGTTGCCCGCCACCGAGCGCGGCGCGTCCGCGTTTTTCTTCAAGCTGCCGGATGATATCGCTCATCGCCCCGTCCTCAATTGCCCGCGCCCCGGCATAACACCGGCGCTCCAGTGGTGTAATTCAGACATATGGTACCCATGCGATCGCGTTTCCCGTTTCCTCGGTAGGAGGGTGCGCGCCGGCGATGCTGGCGCATCGTCAAGCGCGTCCGACGCCCCGAGGGAGCGGGAAACGCGACTCTTCGGGCGGTCTTTCGAGCCCACCGGCGGCGTTGCGCGCCGCTCGCGATGCGCCAGCATCGCCACGCGACCGGCGCCTTGCCGGATGAACTCGAACGACCGTCCCATGAGTACCATATGTCTGATTCACACCACTATCCCTTCAAGAGCGCGAGAAAGCGGCCAATAGCACGGATATCGTCACACAGCCGCGCCCGCCGTGCTTCCGCCTCGAGATCGCGCCCCCAGATTTCGGCCTGCCACTCTTCATCCAGGAAACTCGCTGCGCACGCCTCGTCAACGGCGATCTTGCCGTTTCGCACGGCCAGCGCAACGACCAGAGACCCTGTTGCGGAGGTCAACCCATGCAGCCCCGCCAGCACGAAATCATCACTGGCCGAAACCGCGCGCCGCAAGGCCGCAACCGCATCCTCCGGCTGGCTTACGGGAATGACCCCCGACGTCACCGCGAGCGCGGCGTCCAACTCGAGCGCGGCCCAATCGAGCAATGGCTGCCAGACGTCGGCCTGGCGCGCCACCAGCGCTTCGGGGGCGTCGGCGCGATAGCACAACAGATCGCTCTGCGCGTACCCGGCAATTTCGCCGATCACGACTTCGCGCCGCGGCGCCACCCGGTCAATCGCCGTGCTTGCCAGCCGCATCATCGGCATGGACTCCGGCTCGATCTGTTCCGCCTGCGCCGCCCATTCCGCGGCGACCGCCT
>CAYYBI010000572.1:0-20738 GCA_964469835.1 uncultured Rhodospirillaceae bacterium | reverse complement strand
CTTCACACGATGATCCGCGTATCGGATCTCGACAAGACGCTCGACTTTTTCTGCAACCTGCTTGGCATGGTGGAAACCCGCCGCACCGAAAGCGAAGCCGGCCGGTACACCAATATTTTCCTGGCCGCGTCCGAGGACATTGAGACAGCAAAAGCGACCAAGGCGCCGGTGGTCGAACTGACTTACAACTGGGATCCCGAGGACTACACGGGCGGGCGCAATTTCGGCCATCTCGCCTTCAGCGTCAAGAACATCTACGAGACCTGCCAGAAGCTGATGGACGCGGGTATCACCATCAACCGGCCGCCGCGCGATGGCCACATGGCCTTCATCCGGACGCCGGACGGCATCTCGCTCGAACTGTTGCAGGCCAACGAACGCCTCGCGCCGCAGGAGCCCTGGGCGTCGATGGAGAATACCGGGAGCTGGTAGGGAGACCAGATTGGCCGCACCCTTCGTCTAGCTCAGGGTGCGGCTGAGTGCGGGACGAACTTCAGTAACTCGCTACCGCGCCTGATAGTGGCTTTCGATATAGTCGTCGACGATCTTCTGAAAATCCTCGGCGATGGTCGCCCCTCGGAGCGTCACCGCCTTCTCGCCATCGATGAAGACCGGCGCCGCCGGCGCCTCGCCGGTACCAGGCAGGCTGATGCCGATGTCGGCATGCTTCGATTCGCCCGGGCCGTTGACGATACAGCCCATGACGGCGACGTTCATGTTCTCCACGCCGTCGTATTTCTGCCGCCATGCGGGCATCTGGGCGCGGAGATAGCCCTGGATATTGTCGGCCAGTTCCTGGAACACCGTGCTGGTGGTCCGCCCGCAGCCGGGACACGCGGTCACCAGCGGCGTGAAAGATCGGATACCCATGGTCTGCAGGACTTCCTGCGCCACGATCACCTCCTTGGTCCGATCGCCGCCCGGCTCCGGCGTCAGCGATACCCGGATCGTGTCGCCGATCCCCTGCTGCAACAGGATCGCGAGCGCGGCGGTCGACCCGACAATGCCCTTCGAGCCCATGCCCGCTTCGGTCAGTCCCAGATGCAGCGCATAGTCGCAGCGGCCGGCCAGGTTCTCATAGGCGGAGACCATGGCCTGCACTTCGCTGACCTTGCAGGACAGGATGATCTTGTCGCGCCCCAGGCCGAGCGCTTCGGCCCGTTCCGCGCTGGTTAGGGCGGACTGCACCAACGCTTCTTCCAGCACTTTCGAGGCCTCTTTCGGCTCGGCCAGCTTGCCATTCTCATCCATCAAATGCGCCAGCAATTCCTGATCCAGGCTGCCCCAGTTGACGCCGATCCGCACCGGCTTGCCGTATTTCAGCGCCATTTCGATCATCGTCGAGAACTGCACGTCGCGCTTCTCGCGAAAACCCACATTCCCCGGATTGATCCGGTATTTGGCGAGCGCCTCGGCGCAGCCTGGATTCTCGCTCAGCAGCTTGTGGCCGATATAATGAAAATCGCCGACCAGCGGCACATCGCAGCCGCGCTTGTCCAGTAGCTCGCGAATTTTGGGAACCGCCTTGGCCGCTTCCTCACGGTCGACGGTAATGCGCACGACCTCCGATCCCGCCTCGGCAAGGGCGGCAACCTGATCGGCGGTGCCCTGGGCGTCGGCGGTGTCCGTGTTGGTCATCGACTGGACCATCACCGGCGCGCCGCCGCCAACCGGAACGGAATCGATCATCACCGGGACGCTGTTGCGCCGGGACGCCCTACCGTTAGAATTCGACATGTTTCAACGACCTCCGTTGACATTGCTGGTCCATATTTATGCGAGCCCCTCTACATCTGTCACCCGCGCCCGCGTAGCCTAGGCTTCGCGGGACTGTAAAGCGAAATTTTTTAGATGCCGCAAACGTGGCCGCCCTAGTTCCCCAGTAAAGCGGCACTTGGCTTTCACCGCAGACCGCCCCATATTCCCCCCTCGATCGATCACCCTTGGGCGTCTATCACCCGCTGTGGCGCGAGACCGAATGACCGACACCACTCTGACGACCGCCGAGACGCCTTCCGGCAAGGGCGCCGGCGATGAGAATTTTCCCGTCGGCTCGATCTTCCTGCCCGCGCATCTGCGGCCGCATGTGGCGATATTCTATGCCTATGCACGGGCGATCGACGATGTGGCGGATAATCCGAAAATAGCACCCGACGAGAAGGTCACCCGCCTCGAGGGCTTCGACCAGGCGATCCAAGGTCTCAATGACGACCCGGCCTTCGCCAAGGCGCACCGCATCCGGGAAAGCCTGGCGGAGACCGGCGTCCCCATTCAGCACTGCCGGGACCTGATTTCCGCCTTCAAACAGGATGCGGTGAAGCACCGCTACGATGATTGGGCCGATCTTATCGATTACTGCGACCGCTCGGCGGCGCCGGTCGGCCGTTATCTGCTCGACCTGCATGGCGAGCACCGGAGCGGCTTTCCCGCCAGCGACGCGCTCTGCAACATCCTTCAGGTGCTCAATCATTTGCAGGACTGCCAGGACGACTACCGGACGCTCGACCGGGTGTACCTGCCGCGCGACTGGATGAAGGCCGCCGGCGTTTCCGTCGATGCCTTGAATGAACCGGCCGCGTCACCCGGCCTGCGCCAGGTGCTCGACTGCTGCCTCGACGGCGTTGACGACCTGCTGCCGCTCGCCCGCGCGTTGCCGGCTCAACTGACCAGCCGCCGGTTGGCGATGGAATCCGCGGCGATCATCCGCATTGCCGAAAGACTATCCAAACATCTGCGGCGGCGCGATCCGCTGGCCGAAAGGGTGCAACTATCGAAGCTTGAATTCCTATGCTGTTGCGTACGCGGGGGCGCCGCCGGATGTTTTTGAACGACGGCTGCAGAATAATGTGTTATGCGGACTGCGGCCGGCCCCGCTTTATTCCCAGGATCGCAAACATCCACGCTTCGGTAGCCTGGCCGCAACACACTGACAAAATATATTCATAAGGCGTGATTCTTTAGAGGTAGATGTAGTAGGTTAACGCGTCGGATCGCGTGTGTGTCCAACGGTAGACGCCGTATGGGCGGCTTTATTGTTGGGGTTTAGGTCATATCCGCCGCGGCGGAGTCACAGCCAGGCCAAATTTTGTCACGCTGTTTGCCGACGGAGCATGTCTTGAAGGAGGCTATTGTGGCTGTAAAGACGCCATTGCTGGACGAAATTCGGACCCCGAAGGATCTTCGTAAATTCCCCCGGTCCGACTTGCGCCAGATCGCGGATGAATTACGCGCCGAGACGATCGACGCAGTATCGGTTACCGGAGGACATCTCGGCGCAGGTCTGGGTGTCGTCGAACTGACCACCGCGATACACTATGTCTTCAATACCCCAGATGACATCGTCATCTGGGACGTTGGCCATCAGTGCTATCCACACAAAATTTTGACGGACCGCCGCGACCGCATTCGCACCTTACGTCAGAAAGGCGGACTAAGCGGTTTCACCAAGCGTTCGGAAAGCGAGTACGACCCGTTCGGCGCGGCGCATTCTTCGACTTCGATCGCCGCCGGCCTGGGTTTCGCGGTCGGCCGCGACCTCAAGGGCAAGAAGAACGACGTGATCGCCGTCATCGGCGACGGCGCGATGACCGCGGGCCTCGCCTATGAAGCGATGAACAATGCGGGATGGCTGGGCAATCGCCTGATCGTCATTCTCAACGACAATGAGATGTCGATCGCGCCGCCGGTCGGGGCGTTGAGCAACTATCTCACCCGTCTGCTGTCGTCCAAGGAATACCGCAAGATGCGGCGGCTTGGGCAGGATATCGCGGAGAAATTGCCGCATCCGATCGAAGTCGCGGCGAAGCGGGCCGAGGAATATGCGCGTGGGCTGTTCACCGGCGGTACGCTGTTCGAAGAGCTGGGTTTCTACTATATGGGCCCGATCGACGGGCACAATATGGACCATCTGATCCCGGTGCTTGAAAACCTGCGGGATTCCGACCTGCCCGGCCCGGTGCTGCTGCATGCGGTGACGGTCAAGGGCAAAGGATATGACCCGGCGGAAAAATCGGACGACAAGTATCACGGTGTCGGCACATTCAACGTGGTCACCGGCGCGCAGGACAAGGGCAAATCGAATGCTCCCTCCTACACAAAGGTCTATGCTGAATCGCTGATGCAGGAAGCCCGGGATGACGACACCATCGTCGCCGTCACCGCGGCAATGCCGGATGGCACCGGCCTCGATTTGTTCGGCAAGGAGTTCCCGGAACGGACGTTCGACGTGGGCCTCGCCGAGCAGCACGGCGTAACCTTCTCGGCTGGTCTTGCCGCGGAAGGCATGAAGCCGTTTACGACGATATATTCGACCTTCCTGCAGCGGGGCTTCGATCAAATCGTGCATGACGTGGCCATTCAAAAACTACCGGTCCGTTTCGCCATCGACCGCGCCGGTCTGGTGGGCGCCGATGGCCAGACCCATGCGGGCGCCTATGACGTTACCTATATGGCCTGTCTCCCCGGGTTCGTCGTCATGGCCTGCGCCGACGAGGCGGAGCTGCGTCACATGGTTGCCACGGCGGCTGCCTACGACGAAGGGCCGATCGCCTTCCGCTACCCGCGCGGCGAATCCGTCGGCGTCGACATGCCGGAGCGCGGCGAGATACTCGAAATCGGCAAGGGACGCATCCTTCGGGAAGGCAGCAAGGTCGCAATTCTGAATTTTGGCGGCCGCATGGTGGAAGCATTGAACGCGGCGGATGAACTTGCCGCCAAAGGTCTTTCGACCACGGTGGCCGATGCCCGTTTCGCAAAGCCGCTCGATACCAAACTCGTCGAATTGCTGGCCCGCGAGCATGAAGTCCTGATTACCCTCGAGGAAGGCGCTATCGGCGGATTCGCAACGCAAGTCCTCGACCATCTCGTGCGCAACGACCTGATTTCGAACGGATTGAAGGTCCGGCCAATGTTCCTGCCGGACCGTTTCCAGGATCAGGCCAAGCCGCAGGAAATGTATGAGGAGGCTGGTCTTTGTGCCAGTGACATCGTGGTGACGGCGCTCAGTGCGCTCGGCGAAGCGACGGTGGATCAACCGGTTCGGGCATGACGTGACAGCGCTGGAGGGGATGCCGCAACGGAACGGCGTCGGTGACAATCACGACCCGGCGAAGCATACCGCGAGCCCGCCTGCCCCGAATGGTGCAACCGAGACCCGGTCCGTAGCCTCGCCGGAAGACCACGCCCACGTTCTGGCGGTGGTCAAGGCAGCCGGCTCATCCTTTTATGGGGCTATGCGGACATTGCCGCCGCTTCGGCGCGATGCAATGTACGCGATTTACGCCTTCTGCCGGGAAATCGACGATATCGCCGACGATCCGCTGCCGCCGGCCGAGAAGGTCGCGGGCCTGGCCGAATGGCGGACCGAAATTGACCGTCTCTACCAGAGGGCCCCAAGCAAACCGACTGCACGGGCCCTGTTGGAGCCAATCGACCGGTTCGGCCTGCGAAAACAGGATTTCATGGCTCTGATCGACGGGATGGAGATGGATGCCCGCGAAAACCTCCGAGGGCCATCCATGGAGACGCTGGAGCTATACTGCGCCCGGGTGGCCGGCGCGGTGGGTCTGCTCTCGGTTCGCGTCTTTGGCGCCCACCAGGCGCGCGCAGACGATGTCGCGTGGTCATTGGGACAGGCCTTGCAACTTACCAATATTCTGCGCGACCTCGCCGAAGACGCGGAACGCGGGCGATTATACCTGCCCGACGAATTGTTGACGGAAAACGGCATTTCGTCTCGCGATCCCCTTTCTGTGCTGGACCACCCGGCCCTGCCGAAAGTCTGTAACTCCTTGGCTAAATTGGCGGAAACCCGGTTCAGGGAAGCTATTTCGGCGATGGTAGACTGTGACCGTCGGCAAATGCGGCCCGCCGTGGTCATGATGCATGTCTATCACCGAATTCTCCAAAAGCTGCGGGACCGCGGCTGGCGGCGGCTCGACCAGCCGGTACGCGTGTCCAAGCTCGCAAAGATCTGGATCGCGTTGCGTTACGGGTATTTCTAGGCCGTATGAGTAGACTGCATGTCGTTGGAGCTGGTTTGGCCGGCCTTGCCGCAGCGTTGCGTCTGTCGCAGGAATCGACGGAGGTCGTCCTGTACGAGGCCACGGGCCACGCGGGCGGGCGGTGCCGCTCATTCCATGAACCCGCGCTGGACCGGGAAATCGACAACGGCAACCACCTATTGTTGTCCGGCAACAGCGCCGCCCGCGCCTATCTGCGGGAAACCGGCGCCGAGCGGACATTCGCCACGGACATTCCCGCCGGCTTCCCCTTCATAGACCTGAAGAACGGGGAGCGCTGGACGGTTCGCCCCAATGCGGGGCCAATCCCGTGGTGGTTATTGGTGAAGGACCGGCGTGTGGCCGCCACCCGGCCGACCGACTATCTGTCCGCCCTGCGCCTGCGCCGTGCCGAACCCGACGACACGGTCGAGGCGCTGCTCTCCGACACAGGGACGCTGTACAGGCGGTTCTGGGAGCCGCTCGCGGTCGCCGTTCTCAATACCCCGCCGGACAAAGCTTATGCGCACCTGCTATGGCCAGTGCTGTTGGAAACCTTCGCCAAAGGAGCCCAGGCATGCCGGCCCATGATCGCGCGGACCGGCCTGTCGCATAGCCTGGTGGACCCCGCGGTTAGGACCATGACGGAACGTGGCGTCTCCGTCCGCTTTGGACAACGCCTGCGCGCGCTGGACGTCGGGTCCGCGCGGATAACGGCACTCGAATTCGTGCAGGAGAAAGTGGCGCTTGGGCCGAACGACGCGGTCGTCCTGGCGGTACCCGCTTCAGCGGCGGCCGCGTTGCTGCCGGATATCTCAGTACCAACCCGGTTTTGCGCGATCGTAAACGTCCATTTCCGCCTCGACGGCGTCGGCAAGACCCTGGCGCCCCAAAAATTTCTCGGCGTTCTCGGCGGTGTTGCGGAGTGGATATTCATCCGCGGCGATATCATCTCCGTAACCGTGAGCGCAGCCGATTCCGTGGCGGAATCCTCCGCCGAAGATATTGCCCGGCAAACCTGGACTGACGTCACACGGGCATTTGACCTCGAAGAGGCGCCATTGCCACGCTACAAAGTTGTGAAGGAGAAACGCGCGACCTTCGCGCAGACCCCCGAATCGGAACGGCTACGCCCTGAAGCACAATCCCATTTTCAGAATTTACTCCTTGCGGGCGACTGGACAAATACAAACATTCCAGCAACTATCGAAGGGGCGATCCGGTCAGGGTATCGGGCGGCCGACCTTCTATTGGCGGATTTCCGACAATGACAAGTCAAGCCCCATAATATCGATGTTGCCGCTTTGCCACATGATAAGATCGTTGCGAAAGTGTTGTCGTCAACGGCTTGACAAGAGCCGTCCGGTTGACAAGGTTACCCGAGTAAGTGCGTCCTAACAGTTAAAAAAAAAACAGCATAGATTTCAATAATGAATGCAGCTGTTGAAGCAGTCGTTGGAGAATACTCAGCCAGCAACGACTCGATTCCCAGTGATGATTTGATCCTGCAAAAGCTGGACGACGTCGTCGAAGAAGCGGCGGCGGCGCTCAAAAATTTGCAGCGACCAGACGGGCACTGGGCATTCGAGCTCGAAGCTGATGTCACGATTCCGGCTGAGTTCGTCCTATTGCAGCATTTTCTGAACGAGATCGATCGTGGTCTCGAACAGAAGATTGCAATCTATATCCGTGCCCGACAGGGTAAGCATGGCGGATGGTCGTTGTTTCACGATGGCGACTTCGATATGAGCGCCAGCGTGAAAGCCTATTTCGCGCTTAAATTGATTGGCGACGATATCGATGCCCCGCACATGGCACGGGCTCGCGACGCCATCCTCGACCGCGGCGGCGCGGCAACCTGCAACGTATTCACCCGAATTGCCCTCGCCTTGTTTGGCCAGGTGCCGTGGCGCGCGGTTCCGGTAATGCCGGTTGAAATTTTCCACCTGCCGAAATGGTTCCCCTTCCATCTATCGAAGGTTTCCTATTGGTCACGTGCCGTGATCGCGCCTCTGCTGGTCCTGATGGCGCTGAAGCCTTGTGCCGTAAACCCGCGGGATGTGAACATCCGCGAGTTGTTTGTGATCCCGCCAGAGGAGGTGACGGATTACCTGCACAATCCGACCGGTTCGCGGTGGGGCGATATATTGATTTGGGTCGACGCAATACTGCGAAGCGCCGAACGATTCTTCCCGCGCCGGCCCCGCGAGCGCGCCATCGGCAAGGCATTTTCCTATATCACGCCACGCTTGAACGGCGACGACGGTTTGGGCGGTATTTTCCCGGCGATGACCAATACCATCATGGCAATGGTCGCGATCGGTTATCCGGAAGACCATCCGGATCTGGTCGACGCCAAAACAGCCATCCGTAAGATGCTGGTTGAAAAGGAAGACGAGGCCTATTTCCAGCCGTGCCTCTCGCCGATTTGGGATACCGCCCTGACAGCACAAGCGCTGATGGAAGCCGGCTGCGACAGTGACGATCCGTCAATCCGCAAGGCCATGGATTGGATCGCCGACAAGCAGATCCTCGACGTTTATGGCGACTGGTCCGAAAAACGGCCGGGCGTTCGGCCGGGCGGTTGGGCGTTCCAATACAGGAATGGCCACTACCCCGATGTTGATGACACCGCCGCCGTCGCAATGGCAATGCATCGCGCCGGTTACTCGGAGCATGCGGACAACCTGGACCGTGCCGAGGAATGGGTCATTCCGATGCAGAGCGCGAATGGCGGCTGGGGCGCGTTCGACGCCGACAACACGCATTCCTATCTCAACCATATTCCGTTTGCCGATCATGGCGCCCTGCTCGATCCGCCTACATCGGACGTCACCGCACGCTGCATCAGCATGCTGGGCCAGCTTGGCTACCAGCGCGATCACGAAGTGATACAAAAAGGGATTGACTACCTCAAATCCGAACAGGAAGAGGACGGGTCCTGGTATGGCCGATGGGGAACGAATTATATCTATGGCATATGGTCGGTGCTCTGCGCCTTGAACGCAGTGGGCGAGGACATGACCCAGCCTTACATCCAAAAATCGGTGCAGTGGTTGAAGGACGTTCAAAGAGCCGACGGTGGATGGGGCGAAGACGGTGCGTCCTATTGGGAGGAAAGTCGCGGCGAAGCCAAGGAAAGCACGGCATCGCAAACCTCCTGGGCGGTGCTCGGCCTGATGGCCGCCGGCGAGGTCGAAAGCGACGCCGTGGATCGCGGTATCCGCTATTTGCTTGACGCACCGCGGAATGGCGCGACCTGGGATGAGAATTGGTACACTGCCGTTGGCTTCCCGCGCGTATTTTATCTTAAATATCATGGCTATAGCGCATTCTTCCCAACCTGGGCGCTAGCCCGCTATCGTACCTTGATGAAGGGCAACTCGAAGTCAGTGCCCTACGGGATGTGACCAGGGTCGGCGTCGTCACCGGTATGATCGCCGAAAGCCGCTGTCTTGGCGCGGCCTTACAACAGATACCCCCTGCTAATCGGCCCTTGATTTACTGCGCCGGCGCCAACCTGCGGCGGGCGCAAGACGGCACACGCGCGCTGATCGATCAAGGCGTTGAAGCATTGATGAGTTTTGGCCTCGCCGGTGGCCTGGCGCCCGGCACCGTCCCGGGAGACCTGCTGTGCGCGACCGAAGTCCTCGATGCAGATGGCGGCAAATGGCCAACGAACGAAATGTGGCGACAATCACTCTCGACCGCACTCGCTTCCGATGCCGACGCACCACTATTTTGTAGTCCCGAACCGATTGCATCCGTCGAAATGAAGGCGCGGCTGCACCTGGAATCCGGCGCCACTGCAGTCGATATGGAAAGTGCCGCGGTCGCCGCTGGCGCGGCAGACGCATCATTGCCGTTCGTCGCGCTCCGGGTCATCGTAGACCCGGCGAGCCGCGCTATTCCAGAAAGCGCGCTACGCGGCCTCGGCCCAAACGGCGAGCAGCGCCCCCTCGCCGTGCTGACAGCGCTCCTTACCCGGCCCGGCGACCTAGCTGGCCTGATCCGCCTGGGACGCGATACCGCTCATGGAATGCGCCGGTTACGCCGCGTCGCTGCGCTCGGCGAGGTGCTCTTCGCCGGACCGTTTGGCCGTCGCGACGGATGATCCCTCGGCCTTCGCGGGCGCATGGGTATCCGACATGAACTGCTGAACGATCTCGTCGAACACATATTCAGCCGGCCGCTGATTTTCGAGTGAGATTTCCGGGGCCATGGGCCCTTCGGTCCGCACCCCGCGGAACCAGACTTTAAGCGCCTGCAGCGGATGCGCCACCGTCTCGTTCACCGCGGTCGGTTCGTAGCCACAATGCACCATGCAATCGGCGCATTTTTCATAATTCCCGGTGCCGTATTTGTCCCATTCCGTATCTTCCATCAGCTCACGGAATGACCCAGCATACTCTTCGCCAAGCAGATAACACGGACGCTGCCAGCCAAAAACGTTGCGCGTGGGATTGCCCCAGGGCGTGCACTGATACTCCTGATTCCCAGCCAGGAAGTCGAGAAACATCGAAGACTGGCTGAAGCGCCAATTCCTGGAATTCCCATGGCGGAACAAATCACGGAACAATTCCTTCGTCTTTCTGCGGGTCAGGAAGTGTGTCTGATCCGGCGCGCGCTCGTAGGCATAGCCAGGCGATACCGTAATTCCCTCGACGTCCAATTCCTCGGTGACGAAGTCGAAAAACTCGGCAGTCTTTTTTGGCTCGGCCGTATCGAACAGCGTGCAATTAACGTTGACCCGGAAACCCGCCGCGCGCGTTGCCCGAATCGCCTTGACTGCGCGGTCGAAAACGCCGTCCTGACAGACGGATGAATCGTGTTCCTCCTGCAAACCGTCAAGATGGACGGAAAATGTCAAAAAGGGCGACGGCTTGAATAGATGCAGCTTCTTTTCCAGCAGAAGCGCATTGGTGCAGAGATAGACGAACCTCTTGCGGGCAACGATGCCTTCAACGATTTCGCCAATTTCCTTGTGCAAGAGCGGCTCGCCGCCGGGTATCGACACCACGGGCGCACCGCACTCGTCAACCGCCTTCAAACAATCCTCGACGCTCAGGCGCCGATTGAGAATTGGATCCGGATAATCGATTTTACCGCAACCGGCGCAGGCCAAATTACAGCGAAACAACGGCTCCAGCATCAGCACAAGGGGGTAACGCGTATTGCGCATCACCTTTTGCTTAATGATGTACCAGCCGACATATAGGCTTTGTCGCAGTGGAACTGCCACCAGTGCCCCCTTTTTTCCGTAAACCGCTAACCGTGTCCAACTATC
The DNA here is from genome assembly GCA_964469835.1 of uncultured Rhodospirillaceae bacterium. GTDB lineage: Bacteria > Pseudomonadota > Alphaproteobacteria > UBA8366 > UBA8366 > JAOTYV01. The sequence continues at coordinate 9,452 of CAYYBI010000572.1, read as the reverse complement.
GAAACAAAAAACTTCCGCCCGAATTCAATAGATCGCTACGCCGCAAAGTCACGCAGCTCAGGGGGAAGCTTGAATTGCACATTCTCATTATTGCCGTCGACTTCTTCGACCTCTATCGAGTCCAACTCACTCAATCGAGAAATGAGTTCCTGTACCAACGCTTCTGGCGCCGAGGCGCCGGCGCTGATACCGACCCGCGCGGCCCCGTTAATCCAAGCGGGATCGAGCACCGAGGCATCGTCAATCAAATAACTCGGAATATTCAATTCTTCGCCGATTTCGCGCAGCCGGTTGGAATTCGAGCTGTTCTGCGCACCGACGACCAGCAAGACGTCGACCTTGCGCGCTAACTCCCGCACCGCCGTCTGACGATTTTGGGTTGCATAGCAGATATCCTTGACATCGGGGCCAACCACCAAGGGAAAGCGTTCTTTCAAGGCGTCTATCACGTCGCGCGTATCATCGACGCTCAAGGTGGTCTGCGTGACATATGCCAGTTTGGATTCGTCTTCAACGACGAGCTTGGCCACGTCCTCGACGGTCGAGACGAGATGCACTTTGCCGGGAATTCGGCCCATCGTTCCCACGACCTCCGGGTGTCCTTCATGGCCAATCAGGATCACATCGAAATCATCCTTGGAATAGCGCTGACCTTCCTTGTGCACCTTTGCCACCAATGGACAGGTCGCATCTATCACGGGCAGCGTTCTCGCCCCTGCATCATCGGCGACTTTTTGAGAGACGCCATGGGCGCTGAACACCGTGTGGGCGCCGTCCGGGACCTCGTCCAGCTCTTCGACGAATACCGCCCCCTTGGCCTTGAGGTCTTCAACCACGCGCTTGTTATGAACGATTTCGTGCCGAACATACACGGGTGGGCCATATTTGCGCAGCGCCAATTCAACGATATCAATCGCGCGCACAACGCCCGCGCAGAAACCCCTCGGTTTTGCTAGGATAACCCGCATATTCGGTGCCTCCACTAATTGGTCGGACGAGGCCGCTAAATGGTCGGACGAAGCCGCAAAAATCAAAGGGCTGCCCCTGCAACCCTTTGGTAGTATCACTCTTATCAGCAGCCTAGGAGCAAGTAAATACCGGCCTGGGAACCCCTACGAAGTTGTGACAATTCGACAACGCCGCCTGTATCGCGATCCGTCAGCCGGCGGAATCGTTCGGACGTAATTTGTTCCGCATCGCAGCATTGCCAAGGATCGATCATCGCTGATTTTTTACGGTATATTGCGAATCGACGCCAGCCCGGTAACCCTTCGTAATAGTCAGAAATAGCCCTCCGCACGGAACCAATCGACCGCATCATGAATCGCGCCGAGTGGCGGTCGAGCGGTATAGCCCAATTCCCGCTCCGCCTTGGCGCAGGTGAAGTACATCTTTTTCTTCGCCATCCGTACCCCGTCGACCGTGACAATGGGTTCGCTACCGGCAACACGGGCCACCGCCTCCGCGATATGGGCGATCGGCATGATAAGGCCATGCGGCAATTGGATCCGGGGCGGCGTGCGCTCGACATAGGCAGCCACCACGGCCAAGATTTCCCGCAACGACAAATTCGCTCCGCCCAGAATATACCGCTCGCCTACCGCGCCACGGTCGAACGCGCGCATGTGGCCATCCGCCACGTCATCCACATGCGCTACGTTCAAGCCGGTATCGACATAGGCCGGCATCCGTCCGGCAGCGGCGTCCAGGACCATCTTTCCGGTGGGTGTCGGCTTGATATCGCGAGGACCGATCGGCGCCGAGGGATTGACGATGACGATTGGCAGATTGTCCTCAGCCACCAACTTGCGCACTGCTTCCTCGGCGCGAAATTTGGATCGCTTGTATTCGCCGACCATGTCGCCGAGCCCTGACGGCGTTTCCTCGTCCGCGGGCGTTCCATCGGCGTGCAGCCCGAGAGTGGCGACGCTGCTGGTGTAAATCATGCGGGTTGCACCGGCATCGGCGGCGGCCCGAAACAACGCCACGGATCCATCGATATTAACCTTGTTCAGAGCGTCCGGATCGGGCACCCAGAGCCGGTAATCGGCAGCGACGTGGAAGATCGCCTCACAGCCCCGCACCGCGGCACGTAACGAAGCCGGATCGTTCAGGTCCCCCACGACGATTTCGCATTTAACGCCGCTCAGATTGCTTCGATCACTCGACGGCCGGACCATTGCGCGCACGGTATGTCCGGCCTCGACCAACCGCCGCAGCACCGCGGAACCGACGAAACCCGTCGCGCCTGTTATCAACGTGGTCATCTTTCCTCCATCGCGCCGGCAGCACCGTGTGGTGCGCCCTGTGGTGTGTCTTAATGGGCCGGCTCAAAAGTAAGACGCAAATCCCGGATTGCAACCAGGATGAGAGACCTTCGACGACGCTCCGGCTCGAGTACTGTGGAGAAGGGCAATTTCGTGGCATTTTGTCCCGCCCTCTTGATGCAGGCAGGTGACCCGACTACATAGGCCCCAAGTTGAATTGGGCGTGCGGGACGCCTGTATGGCAAAATTATCCAATTCGAGCGGCTTTTCGGGTAGGATGCATCGTTGGAGGACGACAAGATGCTGTGCAGAGTTGCCACCGCCGTTGCCTTGGCGGCGTTCCTAATTGCCAGCCCTTTGCTGGCTTCGGTCACCGCCGACGAGCCAAGGTCCGTTATCTCTAAGTTAAATTCAGCATTATTGCAGTCGATGCAACGCGCCGACGCGTTGGGATATGAGGGTCGGCGCGAAAAGTTGAGTCCGGTGATCCAGGCCAGCTTCGACCTGAAATTCATGATCCGCTATTCCGCCGGCCGGCATTGGAAAAAACTGACCGATACGCAAAAAGAGACGCTAACGGGAGCCTTTTCCGACCTGACGATCGCGACATATGCCGACAGGTTCGATGGCTACTCCGGCGAAAAATTCGAAATCCTCGCGGAAGAGGAAGTCCGCAAGGGCCTAAAACTGGTCAAGACAATTCTGCAAAAATCGGATGGCGAGCGGATCAAACTCGACTACCTGCTCCGGCCGACCGGAAAGAGCTGGCGCATAATCGATATTTTCGTCAAAGGACGCATTAGCGAGCTGTCGACCAAACGCTCGGAATATAGTACGGCTCTAAAACGCCGCGGATATGACGGCCTGATCGAAATTCTTAAGAAAAAAATTGAATTGCTCGGCGCGGGATGAAACCACGCATAGCATAACGGATTGAATTGGGACTATAATCCGCCGATGCCAAACATCCGGATCACCATCGGCGACATTTCCCTGGACGTCCGATTGCTCGACACGCCGACCGCCAAGGCTGTCCTTGCGGCCCTGCCCTTCACCGCCGACGCGATGACCTGGGGCGAGGAAGTCTACTTCACCACACCCGTCGAGGTATTGCGGGAAGGTGCCGCGCGTGCCGTGGTCGATCCCGGTGAAATCGCCTACTGGCCGGACGGCAACGCAATCGCGATCGGCTTCGGCCCAACGCCGGCCTCGCACGGCAGCGAAATTCGTCTCGCAAGCGCGTGCAACATCTTCGGCCGCGCACTCGGCGACGTCACCGCGTTAAAGCCGGTTCAAGACGGCGAACCCGTCACCGTCACCATCGTGGAAGAGGGTTGATCGGGCACCTGCGATGCCGGCGCTAGACCTGGTAGCCGGCCAATACGCCGCGAATGATCTCGAACATCTGGTCGATATCCGCTTCCTCGGACACGAAAGGCGGCGCGATCAGGACACTGTCGGCGGTCATCTTCACGAATACACCTGCATTGTAGAAATCGCGCACCGCCTGATAGCCGCGCACCCCGGGCGATCCGTCCGACGCCAAATCGACTGCGGCCAGCAACCCGATGCCGCGAATGTCGGTCACCACCGGCAAATCCTGAAAGCCAAACAACAGGTCGAGAAAATGGGTCTCCAGCTTCTTTGAGCGATCGAACAGCCCTTCGCGTTCATAGATTTCCAGTGCGGCGATGCCGGCCGCACATGCCGCCGGGTGGGCGCTATAGGTATAGCCATGGAAGAACTCCACCGCCTGCTCCGCCCCCGCTTCGGTGATCGTCTTGTAGACCTGTTCGCGGACCGCGACCGCGCCCATCGGAATCGACCCGTTGGTCAGCGCCTTCGCCATCGTCATGATATCCGGCTGCACCCCGAAACGCTGGCCGCCGAAATTTTCGCCGAGCCTGCCAAAGCCGGTAATGACCTCATCGAAAATCAGCAATATGCCGTTGGCATCGCAGATTTCGCGCAGCCGCTCCAGATACCCTTTCGGCGGCACCAGACAACCCGTGGAACCAGCGACCGGCTCGACGATACAGGCCGCGATGGAATCGCCGCCATGCAGGTCGACAAACCGCTGCAAATCGTCGGCCAGTTCCGCACCGCGTTCCGGCTGTCCCCGGCTGAACCGGTTCTCCTCCAGCCAGGTATGGCGCAGATGCAGCACCCCCGGCACGCCGAGGCCGAAACTTTCGCGGTTCTTAACCATGCCGCCGACCGAGAACCCGCCGAAATTGACGCCATGATAGCCCCGTTCCCGGCCGACCAGGCGCATCCGCTGGCCTTCGCCGCGCACCCGGTGATAGAGCAATGCGATCTTCAGGGCCGTTTCGACCGCCTCGGACCCTGAATTGGCGAAAAACACATAGTCGAGGTCGCCCGGCGCCAGTGTCTTGATCCGCCGAGCCAGCTCAAACGATGCCGGATGACTATGCTGAAACGATGGCGCGTAGGACAATTCCATCAATTGTTCGTGCACCGCGTCGGCGATCTCCTGCCGGCAATGGCCGGCCGGCGAACAGAACAGGCCGGATACCGCGTCGATGAGCTCATGCCCCTCATGCGAGGTGTAGCGAACCCCCTTGCCCTGGACCAGAAGCCGCGGGTTCTTCTTGAAGTCCTTGTTTGACGTAAAGGGCAGCCAGTGATGTTCCAGGTCGTTCGTCGGGTAACGCATGGGTCAGATCCTTCCGGTCTCCGGGGCGGCGGTTGCCAAAGAATTATACTGTAATTCGGAGGTGGCGGTATCTCACTTTCCCGATCCGGCCCCTCACCCGGCGGTAAACAGGACCCGCCCCAGCAGCACCGCGCCAACCGCCATCAGCACCAGCAGCGCCCCGCGCCGAGCGCGCTCCGGATCGGCGCGGCCAAAGGCGTGCGCGCCCAGATAGTTGCCGCCCAGAACCAGAGGCAGCAGCATCGCCGCGCGCACCAGAGCGTCGACCCCAAGCAGGCCCTGCACGGCGGCGAACCCGCTGCCCAGCACGCCGGCACCGAGCAGGAAGGTAATAATCGACGCCCGGCTTACCGCAATGTCGAGCGGCGCCGATAGGAAATAAAGGAAAACCGGCGGTCCCGGAATGCCGACACTGCCGGTGAGCAGCCCGGCCGCGCCGCCCACCAGCGTCACCTGCGCCCCGTTGAAGGCCGCCTTCAATCGGACGCCCCGCCAGAGCAAGCCGGCCGCCGCAATCACCGTGAGTGCGACAGCGGCGCGGGTCACGTCTGCCGGCACCACGGATAGGACGTATAGCCCAACCGGCACGCCAACCGCCGCCCCCAGCCAAATCCGCCGGAGGGACGGCCAATCCGATTGCCGACGCACCGAATTCAGCAAATGCATGCTCGCCGCCGCCTCAAGCAGGAAGGTAATCGGCACAACGGCAACCGGCGGCAGGACCAATGACAGGCTCGGCACCCACATCAGCGACGAACCGAAGCCGGTAAAGCCCCGGATTACCGACGCGATGAAAATGGCTCCGGCACAGAAAATCAGTGCGCCCGGACTTAACCCAGCGACGGCGTTTGTTATTAAATCCAATTGCTTACAATCTTGTCTTCATAAGGAGATGGAGTGTCAGGAAATAAACGATCATTGCCCAGCCGCGACTGGGACCCGGGCCTGCAATACCGCCCAGGGCCCGCCTGGTCCAGCATTTTAACAGTGCGGTAAACCCGCGCGAAACGCGCCCGCCTTCCAAGGCAACAACTCTACATCAAGGGAACACGGAGGGAGGACAGCAATCCTCAACAAACGCCAAGAGCCGGAAATCAGGTCAAAATCCGAGAGATCTGCCGAACGGGCATATTACCTCAAGTTACACTGCGATCACGCAACCAATAGTAATGTAATATTTCGAATCTTCACGAATGTGTGACAGACATAACATCATACTCACTTAATAAAGATTAGAATAATTTCTCAATAATACCCTTAGTATTTTAATTGTATTTGAAAGAAGTGGGCCCCAGGCTTAGCAATGTATTCATTATTGCACATATATTCTCTCGATAGTTTGCGATCTTTGGGCCGCGATAGGTCCGGCGCGACGTCGATCGAGAACAGCCTGCTTGGCGCGCTCATTGCGGTCGCCATCATCGCAGCTGTGAGCGAGCTTGGGTCGATGGTGTATCAGATCTTCGATTTAACCGCCCAATCCTTCGAACAGGCTGCCAATGGTAGCGGCGGCGGCGGTGGTGACGGCGACGGTGGTGGTGGCAACGATAATGACCAAGGCCAAGATGGTGATTCACAAGGCCAAAATGATGATTCACAAGGGCAAAATGATGATACACAAGGGCAAAACCAACAATGATAATGGTTAATCGCAAATTGAAGCACATTTTGGGAGATGGGACCGATGATCGTCCGCGCGCCCCGTCGCCTATGACCATCTACACGCCCCTACCCGGCGCGACATGGCGGATCGGGCAACGGCGGGCGCAACAATTGATGATTGACCAAGAAATCAACTGCTCTGCGGCGGGGGACCGGTAGATGTTCAGCTTGGGCATCGTGACCACAGCGATCAGCTTCTACGCCTTCGGCGTAGCCGCGGTCCTGTTCTATCGGTCGCCCAAGTGGCGGTTTAGTCCCCTGGCGATCGCCGGGCTTTTCGCCACCGTCTTCGTGTGTGTCCTCGCGGTCGCCAATCTTCTGGGTATCGGTCCGGTGCTTCGGGTTGAGTATGAGGGCGAGAGTTACGCCTTCGCCAACGTCCTGGTCACGATCCTGGCCCTGCTCGCGGTGCTGTTCCTGGAGCGGTCGCGCCGCGAAGAAGTAATACAGGCGCTGGCACACCAGGCGTCGCACGACCCGCTGACGGGCCTGCCCAACCGGACGAAATTCACCGAGATTCTCGTGGAAGAACTCAGCACGGCCACGCGCACCGATAGCAAACTGGCGGTTTTCCTGCTCGATCTCGACCGCTTCAAGGAAATTAACGACACGTTGGGCCATTCGGTCGGCGATTCTCTACTCAGGGAACTTGCCGCCCGATTGACGGAACAGATGCCGCAGCGCGCGACATTGGCGCGCCTCGGCGGCGACGAGTTCGCCTTACTACTGACCGGCGTCCACAGCACGGCCGTGGTCGAAAATTTCGCGAATTTCGTGCTTGAAGAAATTCGACATCCCTTTATGGCGGATGGCGTCATTCTCGAGGTGGACGCCAGCATCGGCACCGCGGTCTTCCCCGAGCACGGCGCAACACCCGACGAACTGCTGCAGCACGCCGACATCGCCATGTATAAGGCGAAGGGCCTCAACGCCGGATACATGCTGTACGCCCCGGAGGACGACCCGCACAGCGTCCAAAGCCTGACACTGACCGGCGACCTGCGGCGCGCGATTGAAACCGATGCGCTCACACTCGTCTATCAGCCGAAAGTTAACGCGCGGGACGGTAAACCGACAGGCGCCGAGGTTTTGACACGCTGGCAGCGGCCGGGACAAGGAACCGTCTCTCCCGATGAATTCATCCTTCATGCGGAAAAGAGCGGCTTAATCCTCCCCCTGACGAAATGGGTATTGAACGCCGCCCTCGAGCAAGGGTCCAAATGGCGTGCCGCCGGACATGACTTTGACGTTGCGGTGAACCTTTCCGCACAACTCTTGCACCATGCGTCGATCGTTCAAACCGTCGTCGCGATCTTGCGCAAATGGGACTACCCAGCCAATCGTCTAACCCTGGAAATCACCGAGAACGCCATCTTGGTCGATCCCGCACACGCCATGGCAATGGTGGCGCAGTTTGCCGAATTGGGCGTCAAGATAGCGATCGACGATTTTGGGACGGGCTATTCCTCGCTTACATATTTGAAAAACCTCGCCGCGCATGAACTGAAGATCGACAAGAGCTTTGTGCTGGGCATGGATCATGACCCGTCCGACCGCACCATCGTTAAATCCGTGATTGCGCTGTCGCACGACCTCGGTTTGACGGTCGTCGCCGAGGGAGTCGAGACCGCCAACTCACTTTCGATCTTGAACAATTTCGGATGCGACCTCGCACAGGGATATCTCTTTGGAAAGCCCATGGTGGCGGCTGAATTTGAAAAATGGTTCCGCCGGTGCGATCCAGAATCGGCTGCCGCGTCAAAGGCGAAGTGGGGTCCACGGAAACCCGGAACTGACGCTGCACCATCGCAACCGGCGCTACCCCCGCCCATTGCGCAACGGCTTTGAGCCACCCGGACCAAACCACGCAAATTGAGTATTGATAGAGATTTAGATGTTCAAACTGCGCAAATTCTTTTCGATTATCAGCGCAATTGTCTTGCTGGTGGCCACGATATTGCTGGCGGTCGCCTATCGTCACGTCACCATCAACCAGTTGATTGAGCATGGCGAGAGTTCGAACACCGCGTTGGCCGGGGCACTGGCAAATTCAATATGGCCGAAATTCAGCGCTCATCTGACCTCGATGTCGGGACGCACCGGAGACGAACTGCGGGCGCATCCCAAAACCGAACAGCTGCACCAGACAGTGTTGGCGCAATTGCGCGGATTGTCCGTCGTCAAGATCAAGATCTACGACATTACCGGCCTGACCGTCTTCTCGACCCAGGCAAGTCAGATTGGCGACGACAAGAGCAACAATCCCGGCTTTCTGTCGGCCAGATCCGGCAAGATCGCGAGCGAACTCACCCACCGCGACACATTCAGCGCCTTTGAGCAGATGATCGAGGACCGGGACGTTCTTGCAAGTTATATCCCGATCCGCGGACCCAATGGGGAAATTCAAGGTGTCTTTGAATTATACGGAGATGTAACGCCGCTTGTTAAAAATATTAATAGAGTAAAACTTACCATTTTCATCGCCAGTATTGCGGTCTTTGGCATTCTTTATTTAACGTTGTATTTAGTCGTATCCCATGCCGACAAAATCCTCAAACGGCAACATTCGGACCTGTTCGAAGGCCGGCAGGCGTTGGCGAAAATCAACGATGAATTGGCGTTTCAAATCGAAATACGAATCAAGGCCGAGGACGAGCTGCGCCGCTTCAATGGAGAACTTGAAGAACTCGTACATCTCCGAACCGCCGAGCTACAATCGAAGAACACAGCGCTGCAAGAGGAAGTAAAGCGGCGGGCATCGGCCGAGCACGAATTCATCAGTGCCAAAGACGCGGCCGAAAAAGCCAACCGAGCCAAATCCGAATTCCTCGCCAATATGAGCCATG